>CAZPEK010000270.1:0-5452 GCA_964585555.1 uncultured Leptospirales bacterium
CAGAAGCCTTGACCTCGCCACCCCCGGGAGGGGGTTTAGCGCCTTCTGCCAGTTAGCGTAAGGTTTCATCCAGAGGATTGGGGGCTTCTCAAGCCTCTGGAATGACCTGTATTTTTCAGCTTCAAATGGTGCGGGTATGAGAATTAACCCGAAAAATTTTATTTTTAACCAAAAATTTAAATTCAGAGCTTGACGATAACATCATAGTTAAATATATTAACCGCATGGTTAAGTGAGTTAACTGTCATATTTTATCCATAAGTTATAGATTACCATTGCAGTTACCTGCTGATACGAAAGCTCAGAGAGCGAATATGCTCTCCCGGTGCCTGAGGCACCTTTATATGCAGGGCGGAGAAAAAGCCTATGAAACGAGATGATACAGAAGCGAGAGAATCAATACTTGCGGCGGCAAAAAGCGAATTTGCCGCCCGGGGGTACCAGGGGGCCCGAACCGCCACCATTGCTGAAAAGGCGGGGGTCAACAAGGCGCTTATTCATTATTATTTTAAAAATAAAGAGACCCTGTACCTTGAAATTCTCAAAAGAGGAATCAGCGGGGTTACCGCGGATTACGATGTTCCACTTTTTATCGGGGAAATCAGTCTGACCCCTTCTCAAAAGCTTTATCTCTTAACCTATATAATGGTTATCGGCCACCTTCGATCAGTTGATATGGAAAATCAGTATATTCTTCTCTGGGAAGTCGCCGAAGGCGGTGAGTATATCCGTGAGGTGGGTGAACAGTATATTATTCCCCGGCAGAAACTGGTTATGAGCCTGATTCAGGAGGGCATCAAATCGGGAGAGTTTGAGTTACGCCATCCGAACATTGTTCTCATGGGGCTGACTTCAATGGTCATGTCTTTTGCCATCGATCTTGACCGGGGTTTCAGGAGTTCCCTCCATGATTTAGAGGGACGTAAACTTACAGAGAATGATTATCTCGATTTTTTTCTCGAATACATGTTTAAAATGATGCGCCCCAAGGGGAGCGAACTCGATATACCGGAGATATCGCCGTCAATCATGGAATATGTTAACAAGCTGATTGAAATGATGACCGAGCGGGGAGTCTCTCCAAAAATGTATGAAGCATTGATCAAACTGATTATTGGCGAAGGAGCAGAAATATGAGACTTAAGAAATTACAGGGTACCGCAGTATTGCTGGCTATTCTGATTGCCGCGCCGGTACCGGCACAGAACAATAATAAAATAACCGAGCCCCCCATGGGTGTGCAGCTTGCCGATGAACCGGCGGTGATCATCGGGGGTGTGAAGATTACCCTGGGCGAAGCCATCAAGCAGGCAATCAAACAGAACTATGATATTCTGGGAGGAAGTTATGACGTTGCCATGGCGGATACCTACTACCAGCAGTTTCAAAAGAAGTATTCGATTTTTCTGAATGCCGAGACAGGCTTTGGGTACCAGAAGTATGCACCAGAGACAAAGTTTTTTACGGGTAAGGATTCAAAAAAGTTTGATGCCTCGGTTGCCCTGACAAAGATTTTTTCATCAGGCACCATGGTTACTGCCGGGGTGAAGCATGAGTACCAGAAACAGACACCAATGGATATTGAATGGCTTGATGTCTATGATGCTCCAGGGGGGAATGTGTCGGGTACAATGCCTCTTGGGGCATTTGGTGCCTCAGAATATAACAACCCGGTCTTCTTCGTCAGCATCCAGCAGGAGCTCTTAAAAAACTTTCTCGGAAAAAATGACCGGCGCCTTGAGAAGCAGCTGAAAAACGCCACGATCATGCAGAAAGAACAGATCATCGCCATGCTCTCCATGGTTGTGGTGGGTGTCATAGCCGATTACTGGAACGTGGCGGTTAACAAGGTCAAGGTGGATAACGCTGAGCTGAACCTGAAAGAAACGAGAAGAGTCAGAAACATCATGATGCGCAACGTGCGCCTCGGTCTTGCTGACAGCTTTAACACCAACTACTACAACATGCTGGTCTCCGGCGCCGAGGCGAGTCTCGCCCAGGCGAAACAGGATTACCGAAACGCCCTGCGTAAGTTTCTCACTACGGTCAACATGAGTGAGACTGTTGATGTGGCCGGTACGGTAATCCTGACCAATACCCTCCCGGCAGTTGATGAGGCGGCGGCCCTGAAAAGCGCCTATGAGAAACGGGCAGATTTTCGAAGCGCGAAGCTGGCCCTGGAAAATGCCGAGATGGAACTGAAAATTAAGAAAAACGAAGGGCTCCCTTCGCTTACCGCTGAGGTGAATGCCAATACCATGGGATACAATGAAAGGTTCGGCACATCCTATGGTGACGCAGGGAAGTTCAGCTACCCGGGCATTGAAGCGCGTCTGAAGCTTTCGTACCCTCTGGATGACCGGGAGCAGAAGGTCAATGAGCGTAATGCCCGTTTTAAGCTGAAGCAGGCAAAGATCAGCCTCGATAAGACACGGCGCACAGTTCGCGATGAGATGAAGACGAGCATGGAGACGATTCAAACTTCCCACACCCTGTATACCAAGGCCCACAATGCCCGTGTGCAGGCCGAGGCCTTCTATTTTAAGATGCTTAAAAACTTAAGGCGGGGTCGTCTTGACAGCGCGACAGTAAAGAATTGCCGGGATGCTATGACCCAGACCCGGCAGAGTGAACTCGAGGCGCTGATATACTTTAACCTCTCACTGCTTCAGTTTGAAGTCGCAAAGAACGAGCTGTGGGAAAAGTATAACATTAACGTTGATGACTATATTCCTAAAGATAAAAAGTAATCAGTAATATAGCAATATGAGGGTGGCGGCTTCTTGACAGGGGCGTTACTTTCTTTTAAACTAAATCGCAGCGTGAGGGGATGTGCACGCGAGAAATATGTCCCGTGTTGAAAAGGTGAAACTGAAATGGAAAAAATAATAGAATTTTTAATGCGCAAGAAGCTCCTGGTTAACCTGGTGGTGATCATGATAATGTCAGCCGGTATGGTGACCATCATGAGCCTGAACCGTGAAGCAATACCGGAAGTCAACTTTGATATGGTGACCGTAACCACTATCTACCCGGGAGCCTCTCCTGACGAGCTTGAGTCTTTGGTTACTATTCCCCTTGAAAAGAAACTGAGGGAAGTGGGAGACCTGGACAAGGTACGTTCTTATAACATAGAAAACGTATCGGTAATCGCCATCTATATTGAAGATAAGGCATCTGATAAAAAACAGGTGGTTCAGGATATTAAAGACGCGGTGGACAGCGTCACTGATCTCCCGGAAAACGCTGAAGAACCGGAAGTTGAAGAAATTAAAACCGACAAAACACAGGTCATTGATATAGCACTTTTTGGCGGCAGGAAGGGAGTTCCTTATCGCAAGATTCGTGAATCTGCTGATAAACTAGAGGATTTTCTTCTCGATGTCGACGGTGTGGCTGAGGTGGAGCTTTTCGGTTTTTATGACCGTGAGTATATTGTTGAAGTCAACCCGGCTAAATTGAAGTACTACCGCATGGGAATCAACAAGGTTATCAACAGTCTGAAAATGCGTAACATTGACCTGCCCGGCGGTACAATTAAGCAGGGAAAAAATGAGTATGTTCTGCGCACTAAGGGAAAATTTCGCAATGCCCAGGAGGTGCGTGACACGGTACTGATGTCAAATGACGCGGGATTTGTTACCCGGGTCAGGGACATCGCCACGGTAAAAGATGCCTACGAAGAGGCTGATATCTATGAGCGTTTCAATGGCAGAAAGGCGGTCGTGCTTCGTGTCTGGAAAAAGAAATCCGCTGATGAGATAAACCTGGTAAATGCATTAAGAAAAAAACTGGGTACTTATAAACTGGCCCACTCCAAAGATGTGAAGCTGCAGATTTTCAATGACTTCAGCCGCTATACCCGAAACAGCATTGATTCGGTAATCAGTAACGCGATCACCGGTTTTATTCTTCTTGCCCTGGTGCTTCTGCTGCTCCTGGGATTTCGTATCTCTCTCATTGTTGCTGTCAGTATTCCCCTCTCCTTCATGATGGCCTTTATGGGCATGGGGGTGGGAGGCCTCACCATCAATGTTATCAGTCTTTTCGGTTTTATCATGGTGCTTGGGATGATTGTCGACTTTTCCATTGTTGTTGCAGACAACGCCCACCGGTATATGGAGATGGGCCACCGGCGTTTTGACGCCATTAAGAAGGGGGTGATGGAAGTTCTCGCCCCCCTGACCGTGACGCTTCTCTGTATTTCCGCCGCCTTTACGCCCCTGATTCTTTTATCCGGTATCATGGGTAAATTTCTCAAGGCGATTCCTATTGTTATTATCATATGTCTTTCTGCTTCATGGCTTATTGCCATGTTTGTACTTCCCACATTTCTTGAAATGTTTACAAAGGACACCTGCAGTGAAGACGCTGAATGTGTTGATGACCTGGCGGAAGTAATCGATGAAGGTCTCTTTGGAAAGGTGCAGCGGGGCTATAAAAAGCTTCTTCAGACTTCCCTCAACCACCGTTATATTACCCTGGGTATCCTGGTTGTGATGTTTGTCGGGGCAATGGCCCTTCAAAATGTTGTCGGTTTCGAATTCATGACCAGCGGGGGCGCCGAGCAGCTGAAAATCAAGGTGAAACTTCCCATGGGGACTAATCTTGATAACACACTGGCCGAAATGAAAAAAATGGAAAAGTACATAATGAAAATTCCAAAGGAAGAACTGGAGGGTGTCCAGGGGAAAATCGGAAACGAGGCGGCTGACGGCCTTGACCCGAAACCGGGAGACGGTACCCATAAGGCAACCTATGACATTTTTCTAGTTCCTGAAAAGGATCGAAAGCGTACTGCTCCGGAAATTAACGAGCAGGTGCGAAAGGATGTCCTGGCTGCTCAGAAGAAGGGCATTCTGCGAAGGGATATGCAGATTCTTTTCAATATAAAAGAAAGAAAACCCCCGGTGGGTAAACCGGTCAATATAGAGATCCGGGGAGAAGAGTTCACGGTGATGGAAAAAATTGCCGCTGAATACATCAAGACCCTTAAGAAAATGAAAGGTGTCCAGAATATCGACCTGGACTACGAAAAGGGAAAGCAGGAGTACCGCTATTTTATCAAGGAAGTAATGGCAGCCCAGACCGGTGTTTCTGTCTATGATGTAGCGGTCTCTCTGAACGCCTCATACCAGGGGGCTGTTGCCACCAATGTAAAGGAGGGTGACGAAGATATCGATATCCGGGTTCGTTTCCCTGAAAGTTCCCGAAAGCGTCTCTACAGCCTCAACAGTGTCATGATCTCAAATAACCGGGGCGGCCTGATACCACTCAGCGAAGTAACGGGGGTGAAAAAGCAGCCCGGGGTTTCCCAGATTAACCGGCTCAACTTCAAGCGAATCGTGCAGGTAAAGGCGGATGTTGACACTGATATCATCACCTCACAGGAAGCGAACCTTTTTCTGATGAATAAGTTCAAGGATATTGAAAAAAAATATCCCGGTTACAG
>CAZPEK010000271.1:0-5444 GCA_964585555.1 uncultured Leptospirales bacterium
AAATTTATTAAGAGAGAATTAACTTTAAGGCTGGTGTGTGGTGCCCCTGCAGGGGCACCACTCACCAGCCTTAAATGATATTACACGAGAAATCGTATTAAGAAATAAATACTGATCTTTGAGGTTATTTTCACACTAAAAAGAAAAAAAAGCAAGAAGAAGTTTCATTTCAGGGTTGACAAAAAGGCCCCGATGTTATATTATTAACTACTATGGTAGTCAATAATATAACATCGGGGCTGAAAAAGCTCGGTTTTTCTGATTATGAGGCAAAGGCGTGGATTGCTCTCCTTAAAGAAAATCCCTCTACCCCCTACGAGGTGGCCCGTGAGTCGGGAATACCGACATCAAAAATATACGAGGTCCTTTCCCGGCTCGAGACAAAGGAGATGGTAACAGTAACGCGGCGGGACAAAAAAAGTCTCTACGCCCCCACGGATTACCAAAAAATACTGGGAGAAATGCGCGATACCATGGACTCAACCCTGAACTCTCTTGAACAGAATATCGAGAAACTCTCTCCAGCCGATCCGGTGTCCTTTATCTGGAACCTTGACGACTACGGCTTCTGTATCGAGAAGGCTGTTGAAATCGCTGCCGGGGCAAAGAAGTCCCTGCTTATTTCTGGATACCAGGAAGAACTCCATCAGTTAAAGAAAGTTCTGACAGCCCGTGAAAAAGAAGGCCTTCCCATCGCGACGGTTCACTTTGGAGAACTGGAAACCCCGGCGGGCATGAAATTTCAGCATCCCATTGAAAAGACTATCTACAGCGAAAAGGGAGGCCGGGGCTTTGTTATCGTTGCCGACGGCGCCATTGCCCTGATGGCAACAGTTCAAAAAACCAGTCGCCTTGAAGGTGCCTGGAGTGAAAGTTCCGGATTTGTCAACCTGGCGGAAGATTACATTAAGCACGATATATATATAATGAAAATAGTTAAGCGTTTTGATAAACTTTTAAAAAAAAGCTTTGGCGAGGGTTACCAGTTCTTGCGGGATGTATTCAATGATGAGGAGGCAGAATGAAAATTTATATTGATGGAAGTTTTTTCAGCCGTGATGACGCGCGGGTTTCCGTTTTCGACCACGGCCTGTTATATGGCGATGGAATATTTGAAGGTATCCGCATCTATCATGGAGAAATCTTTCGTCTTGAAGAGCACATTTATCGCCTTTTCCAAAGTGCCGCCGCTATAAAACTTGATATTCCTCTTTCCTTTGAAGAATTGATAGCGGCAGTTATAGAAACTGCTGACCTCAACAAAAAGGAAGATGGGTACATCAGGCTCATTGTTACCCGTGGCGTCGGCGACCTGGGTCTCAATCCACGGCTCTGCCTGCGTCCCTCAATCATCATCATTATTGATGACATTCAGCTCTACCCTGAAGAATTTTACCGTAACGGGATAAGCATCATCACCTCATCGATACGGCGTATTCCCCCGGACAGCCTTGACCCGCGGATAAAGTCTCTCAACTACCTGAACAATATCCTTGCGAAAACCGAGGCACTTCAGGCCGGGGTTCCCGAAGCGATAATGCTCAACCATCAGGGTCATGTTGCGGAATGTACCGCCGATAATATCTTCATTGTCAGGGACGGTGAAATACTGACACCAGATCCGATAGAGGGAGCTCTCGACGGTATCACACGACAGGTGGTCATGGAATGCGCCCTGGTCAATGAACTTCCTTTCTATGAAACTCCCCTGAGTCAGTATGATCTCTACACAGCCGATGAATGTTTTCTCACCGGCACGGGAGCAGAGCTGATCCCGGTAACTGAAATTGACGGACGCATGATAGGTGACGGCAAGCCGGGACAGATTTTTGCAGAACTGCGGGAAACATTTCTTGCGGAGATTCTCCCTGATGATACTATTTAGTTCACCCGGACCTGTCGGTCCGGATAGACTGAATATTCTACTGTGCTGTCTCGGGCGCCAGTTTATGAATGTCCAGGGGAATTCCCCGGGGAGTATATTTTTCCATGGTAATTGCCCCTGAGCTGCAGGCCGCTGCCCCGACTCCGCATCCCATGCACTTGAGCGTATCAACAACCGGTTTGCCTGTTGTCCCCAGTGAGAGGGCGTCAAAGGGACACTTGCCGATACAGTCACCATTACGGGCCACACACTTTTCATAATCAATAACCGGCCGGTATCCCGAATGCCCCAGGGGCGACTCGGTAATATTGTGACTCTGAAAAAACCGGTGTCCTGAAAAGGCAACACAGCATTCGGGGCAGCAGTTGCAAATGGCATACATCTGCTGGCCCACTCCATCTTTATAATAGGCGTTGGTAATATATCCCTTCTCTTTGCAGGCTCTCAGCAGGGCAAGGGCCTCATCCTGGGTGATACGCTTAGGTTCTGCCCCCCGGTTATGTTCAATCATAAATGATACATAGGGTTCACCAATGATGATACACTTGTGGGCCGGTTCACAGTCATGGCCATTGGCATCCCGGCAGGCGCATTTCACAACACAGATTTCTTCCGGATGCCTGAAAATAAGCTGGTAGGCGTGATCCCACGATACAGTTGCCTCAGACTTTTCACGGGGCACCTCAACACTGATATCAAGCTTTAAAATTTTCTCCGCGTCATCGAGAATTAAAATTTTTCCATGATACCGGTGGGTAACATACCTGATTACCGGCAGAAAAAGAAAACTGTTATATTTCTTCAGGGAAAAACCAACAATCTTGAAAGCCGTGGCGATAACCTTTACATACTCACGGATATACTTTAAATAGAGATACCCGTCAAAATAGAGAATCGTTCCCTTCCACCCGTGAAGCCTGAACAACGCCTTAGACGTTTCTTTCATCATGCACCTCTCTGCGAACTCTTTAAAGGTGGAGCCCGGCAGCATCATATTATTTTTTTTGTTCATTTACAGACCTGACTGGTCAGCACACAAAGTACATTTTTATTAAAATAGTGTCAATATTAATTTTCCTTTCCAATGCGACACCCCTTCCAGGCAGAGAGTGCATTCCTGTTGACAGAATAACTTTTAACCGAAGAAACTGTTCAATCCAAAGGAGAACAAGGTAATGACACCAAACATGGAAATCTATCTCAGGGCCACCAGATATATTGATGCAGACCACCCCGACATCAAAGCCTTTACAGAAAAACATGAGGGGAAAGGAAGTGAACTCCAGCGTGCCGTGAATCTCTACTATGCGGTTCGTGACCTGATCCGCTACAATCCCTATCTGTTCAATGTTGACCCCTCCCACTATACCGCAAGCTTTACGCTTCAAAAAAAAGAGGGCTTCTGCATTCAAAAGGCCCTTCTTTTAGCGGCAGTGACACGGGCCGCCGGTATTCCCGCAAGGGTCGGCTTTGCCAATGTTCGAAACCACCTGACCACGGAAAAGCTCCGCAAGGTTCTACAGGGAGACCTCTTTGTCTTTCATGGATACGATGAAATATATCTAGAAGGGAAGTGGATCAAGGCGACCCCGGCCTTCGACATTGACCTGTGTGAAAGATTCAATGTACTTCCCCTTGAATTCGACGGTAAACATGATTCTGTTTTCCACCCCTTTGACGGCGACGGCCGGCAGCATATGGAATACGTTCACGACTATGGCACCTTTGATGACTTCCCCTACGACCTGATGATCCAGGAAGTAAAAAAATACTACTCTCATTTATTCAAGGATTTTGAAAGGGGAAAAAATATAGAAGGCGATTTCAGAAATGAAGCGTAATGACAATCAAGGGCATACAAAACAACAGCCTTACTAAAAGCAGAGCAGCACTGCTGGTCCTGCTCTGCATTGCCTTCGGGGCAAATGCTGTTGCTATCAAGATCACCATCACCGGAATTGGCATTCTCACTTCAGCAGGTCTCCGTTTCGCCATGGCCGGGATAATCATTTATCTCTGGGTCCGCCTTACAGGAAGAGACCCGGCGATTCCCCCGGGGAGAATAAGGCCGATACTCATTTCAAGTGCCGTCTTCTCAATTCAGCTGGCCCTCTACTATTCAGGCCTGGCGCGCACTGAAGCCTCGCGGGGTGTTTTGATTATCAATGCCCAGCCCTTTTTTGTGTTAATTTTCGCCCATTTTTTTATTCCCGGAGACCGAATCACTATACGAAAAGTTGTCGGCATGCTCATCGGGTTTACCGGCCTCATGCTGGCGATCAAGAAACCTGATGCGTCAACCATACAACCTGGCGACCTTATGGTTCTCGGTGGCACTCTGTTCTGGGCGGGAAATTCAGTATTCATCAAACGGGTCATTCATGACTACCAGGCCTTTCACTTCCCCCTCTACACTTCTTTTCTTTCGGCTCCCCTTTTTATCACCGCAGGATATTTTTTTGACCAGGGAATGATCTTTCATCTCGACGCGGCAGTACTCATTTCCCTTCTTTACCAGGGGCTGGTAACCGCATCAATCGGCTTTGTCCTCTGGAACTGGCTGATGCAGCGACATGGTGCATCTTCAATGCACTCCTTCATTTTCATAATTCCCTTTTCTGGAGTATTCTTCAGTTCTCTGATTCTCAAAGAAGAACTGACTCAAAACCTGGTATCCTCAATGATACTGATAACCATGGGCATCCTCATTATACATTTTCGGGGAAAAAATCTTTCCGTCTTTCCCTTCAGACGGGGAAACCTGTAAAAAAATTTATACGAATCAGCTGCACTCCGTTATTCACGGGATACAGCTGATGCTGTAACAGCAGGAATTGGGCTGATTTCAGAAAACCGACAATATTCTTCTTTAATCTCAAGTTCTTTGTTACCCCGGTATTCAGTAATCTTTGGCCGGGGATTATACACAATACTTTCTCTCCCCTTGAACCTGTTTACCCAGAGACGTACCTGTTCAACCGCACCGGTTACCACAAGAGCAAAAGACATCAGAAGCACCTTTAAACCGGGAGGACCCATGACCTTTCGATACAATGCTGCGGTTTTCCGAACTTTTTTCCTGGCATTTCTATTTGGCCCAAAGACCAGGGCAGGCAGAAGTATTGGCCTGATATTCATGGCAATTCGTTCCATTTTTCGTATTCGTAACAGCATAAATTCATCTTTCTCGGGGCAGCTGGTTTTTTCATACTGCAGGGACCCGGAATTCCAGGCCAGCCCCGCCTCCTGTCGTTCCAGATATTCAATACGTGCTTTTTTAAGGCCCTGAACAGCTGTGATGGCCATGTTGACAATACCTGGTCCATCGATGAGATATTTTTTTTTAAAGGCATTTTTCAGATAACTGACATGAACTTTACGGTCATTAAAACAGGGATGATCAAATGCCAACTCCCCGGCTCCATGAAGATGACGGCACTCAAGTCGCTTCAAGCGGTCATTGGCTTTTAAATCATTATGCAGAGTCGTCGTCGGAAAGGGAGTATAGTTCATGAACTGAATAAGATCAGAGTTGAGGTTGATTACCCAGTCGATTTCC
>CAZPEK010000272.1:0-5402 GCA_964585555.1 uncultured Leptospirales bacterium
TAGAGCGTCTCCCGGTAATCGTCTCCCGAGAGTTCCATAATGCGGCACATTTCCCTAAGACGGGAAAGAATTCTCCCGGCAGAAAGTTCTTTGAAGGTTTTTACCGGATCATAGTTCGAGGTAAAAATGGTAAATTTTTCACCCTCGTACCGGGAATCAACCAGGTTATAGAGGGTCTCCTGCTCCCAGGGCGAATCCCTCTGCACGCCGAAATCATCGACAATCAGCACATCAACCTCTGCCAGCTCTTTTTCAATCACATGGGACTGCCCATAGGTACTCGACTCAGTATTAAAGGTTGCCTTGAGGCGGCTGAAGAAATCCCGGGAAATCTTGATAAATTTACCATTTACCGCGCTTCGGGTGATCAGCTCGGTAAGAATAATAGACGAAATAAGCGTTTTCCCTGTACCGGGATTCCCCCAGAAGAAAAGCCCCTTTTTTACATCGGGGAAGTTCATAATTATTTCATAGGCGGCATTTTTAGCGTCATTAGCCATTTTGTTCCTTGTGGCATCGTAATCCATCAGGTATTTCCACTGGAACTTGCGATCGATGCCGCTGTTGCGGTAAATCGACTTAATGCGCTCAATACGCATCCGGGCAAACCGGCATGGGCAGTCGACTATTTTATTCCCTTCACGGTAAAAATACGGCTCTTCACCATTACATTTACACAGAGGAAGCACACAGCGGGGACAGGGCTGCAGGGGGTCTTCCCCCAGTTCCTGGAAATGATCGGGATGAATTATTCCCTCATATTCGCAAAAAGAACAGGATTTAGATTCAGCTTGTATCGGTGATTTCTCGGCCATGTAGTATTAGTATCCTTTGATAGTCTACCTGTTACCAGACTGTAAAGTTGCGGGTCTGTCAATAAAAATAATCCCCTGCCGTTCAGCCCATTAAGGGTGACAGGGAGCCTATTTTTAAGTATATTTCATGAAAGGAAGTAAAGGCCCGGTCAACCATAACGGGAATAAAAAAATCGACAGAAGGTCCAAATATACAATTTTTTTTCAATATCAGGGTACCTTTTGCCGATATTACTACTGTATAATACTTTCGAAACACAAGGGGATACCTATGGTACGGCAACTTGAAAACAAATTCCTCAGAACTCTTATCCTGAGCAGTGCAGTTATTTTTATGCTGGTGGGAATAACATCAGCCCAGAACAAGCCGGCAGATAATACGGCAACAATTGACAAAAAAGGCAAAATCGCCCCTGATGATACGGGATGGCGAATTCGTGATTTTCAGCCCTATGTCAAGGCGATCAAAGAGCTTGAGAAACTGAATAAAGAATACTCAGAGAACCTTCTCAAACTTGCCGTTGATGAATATTCAACGGGACTCGATATTCTCGAAGACATGGAAAACGAACTGGTTCGCATGATCGAAAAAGCCAAGAAAGAAAAAAACCTCAACGAGCGGTGGTACTGGCAGGAAATTGACCGCAAGAACCAGCAGCAGCGACGTATTGCCCGTAATAAATACTCGGCAAAAATGAAAGCTATCACCTATTTTACCAAGTCAATCAATTACCTTGATAATATTCAGAACATAGAAGTCAGAAAAGATCCCAAATTCATCAATTTTCAGTCCCGGCTCTACCAGGTTTACGTCTCAACTCAGTATGACCTGAACAACTTTAAGCCCTGTATCCCCATTCTTGAACGTTACCTGACCCTTTCAGAGAACAACAAGAAAGATGTCTGGGCCCACAAGTATCTTGCCAGCTGCTACGGCTACATGGAAGCAGTATTGACAAAATACAAGCATGCCACTGAAGACGAGATCACTCAGTACCGAAGCAAGAAAAACAGAAGCATGCTCCAGGCGGTTGAAATTAAATATGGGACTGATTCTCCTCATTACAAGCAGCTCCAGGACATTGTTCAGCAGAATGAAAAAAAGAGTGAACGGATAAACGATTTTCAGTAGAATATCCCTTTTAGCATAGTAATAAAAAAAGGCGTCCCTTCACGGGACGCCTTTTTTTATTTATCTCCTGACCGACCTACTCCATAACTGTTTCAGAAACAATTTCATGATTAGTGCCGTCAAAGGTTACGGAAAGGCGAATAATTCTTTTTGAAGGGATAAAGAGTTTAACTGTTCGGGGCTGCAGCCGGTTATTAGCGCGCCGGTAGCTCCGGCGCTTCTGGTTGAGATGCCAGCGCTCAAGCTTAATAACATGATACTGCCCCGGCTCAACCATTACCTCAAAGCTTTTATCGAGACGTGCCATCCCTGTTGCGGTTCTTCCCTCGTCACGGCCGTCAACAAATACCTTGTAAAAGACATGGTCTTCCTGGCCGGTTTCTTTTTTCAGGACATCACGAGCAGCCACAAGAAGATTGGCCGATACAGGGACCAGGGGACCTCTTTCTCCGCTCCAGGCATAGATATTCCTGAGGGTTACCGTATCAACAAGCTCTTTACCTTTATTTGATTTCACAATAAGAAAACGGTTATTATAAAATCCCTGGATAACCGGGCGCTCTGAAAGGGTCAGAGGCACGAAATGATCATTAATATTCAGTACAAATCCCCGGGAATCTTTCTCAACCAGAAAGGTCTTTTTATCTTCAGCCAGAAAGTCATATACACCGCTGCGGTACACTGCGTTTCCGCTGTTCATGTTCAGCCGGACAAGGTGTAAACTTCCTTCACCATTATCTTTTTCATCAATGGAGAGGATATAGAAAATATTTTCAAAGGCAAAAAGCTTCAACAGCCGCGACCCTGGAGCCAGACCACTCAGGGGCCACTGCACAGTGACTTGAGCGTCTTTCAGGCTGTAAAGCCCCGCCGAACAGACCGGGGGCGCCGGGGATTTGTCTTCTTTTTCAGTATCTTCTGATGGGGCGGCAACAGGGGCAGGACAGACAACAAAATAGATTTTTTCACCTTTACCGAGAACCCCGCGGGTATCTTCCGGGAGAGCAACTTTTTGAGGCTCAGAAACTCCCGGGTAAAAAAGGGCTCCCTTTTCAAGGGTAAGGAAGTTTTTCTTTTCCTGAACAAGAAGAATCTCCTCATCAGCCCCGGCCCTCACGGCACTCAGCACCATAATGATCAGGAAAAGAAGCAGAAGAGCACTACTTTTTTTACAGTTTTTCGAAACGGCTGTGAAATTCAGTTTTATAAATTTTAACACCAAGGCGATCCTGCTGTTCAATTATTTCTTTCAGTATTTCAGGCGTAGTAAGGGGATTAACCGTCACTGCCCGGAGAATTACCACATTCTGATACAGGTAACGGGGAACGTCAAGCATAGTTCTCGAGACAAAACTTTCATCCTCTTCCCTGAGACCCTTGTGAAGCTCAATGTTCAGATCATTGAGCACTTTGTTTATCTGATAAATCTGTTTAATTTCACGCTTCACCTTATCGGGATCCTTGTCCCGGATCGTAAGCAGGAGGGCATCAAGACGCTCTCGAACCTTTTTAGGGGTGAACCGGTAATTAAAAATAAAAAGCTCCGGCTGGTTCATCGGTTCAAAATTGCAGTGCAATTCAACCAGGCCCCGCAGTACAGAGGAGAGACCGTGAGCGTGTTCAAAGAGAAACTGGAATCCATCTTTACCCAGAATCTTAAGAGTCGTCCAGGGCTTCAGGGCGGAAAATCCCCGGGATCCCTCAACATTGAAACGCCCCAGGTCAACAGAATCTGGCCGGATTATATAATTTGCCGAATGTTTAAGGTAGTTCATGTCTTCTTTTTTACGGAAAAGCACCATCCCCATCGATACGGGAGTATACAGCAGTTTATGAGCATCAATACAGACTGAATCAGCTTTTTCAATACCCTTAAACATGTAGCGGTACTTATCGACGAGGAGTACCGCCCCTCCCCAGGCGGCGTCGACATGAAAATGGGTTTTCTGTTCATTGGCGATGCGACGAAGCTCACTCAGGTTATCAATATTGCCGGTTTCAGTCGTTCCGGCAATACCAATGATACTGATAATTTTAATTTTTTCTTTATTCGTTTCATTATGCTGTCTGATCTCTTCGCAGACCTTTCTAACCCGCTGAATATCAATCCTGTTATCAATATCAACAGGAACCTTGATAACACTTGATTCACCCAGGCCAATCAGTCGGGCTACTTTATCTATGGAATAGTGTCCCCGTTTTGAAACAATAAAAACCCCCCGGGACACACCATAATGCTTGAAGGCCTCATATACCCCTGCCTTCCGGATCCCCGGGAATTGTCCATCAGCGGGAAAGGCTTTGTTGCGCGCCACAAGAAGGGCTGTCAGGTTGGCCAGTGTACCGTCAAGTGTTGCTGCGCCGAGGGCAATATTTCGGTTTTGAATATTTGCCCGGTAATATTTTTCATCCCTGTCATAAACAAGACGATGCATCCAGGCAAGAAATTCCCTTTCAACAAAGGTTGAGGCTTTTGCCGACTCAATTTTTACCTGGTTCTGGTTCAGGGCGGCAATAATCATCTCAAGAAGAATCATAAAATAAGGTACGGCGCTGGTCATATGGCCGATATAATAGGGGTTTCCTACTTTTACAGAATGAGCGGTTATCTTTGACTTGATTTCAGTCAATACATCCTTCAGCAGGTGGGGCTTCTTCGGAATATCAATATTTGAAAATATTTTGGCAAGATCGGGAAGAGAGATTGAACTGTGAATCCCCCCCTTCTCCTGAAAAAAGCTGTGAATGACATCAAGCAACTCAGTACCAAATTCAATAAATTTATCAGGAGAATCGGGCATGATAAAGAGCTTTTTGAGATGCTCCATATCAGATACCAGCAGTCTTTTTCCCTTATCATGTGTTTTCATCTTTCAGCCACCACTCCATGAAGGATTTATCAACATGACCAGCCACATTTACAAGAAAATGACAAGAAACGGTAATATTAAATTCCCTCTTCATACTGCTACTTTAAGGCCAGTAAAAGTTTTATTAGACTTTTTTCAAGCAAAATTTATAAACTAACCGTCCGGTTTGACAAGGTTTGACAAGGTTTAACAGGCTCTCAAAACACCCGCCTGGAGTTAATTCTTACCAAAAAATCTAAGAAATAGTTTCTGAAAAAACTTAATTTTTCACTAAATTTATTCAAGAAACATACGACAATAATAATACAGGGGTACGGAGACCCCTTTTTCAGTAAAAAATAAACAGGGATGTTATAATACTATGAAAAGAATAGAATCAGAAAACAACCGCTGGGTATTCCCTAAAAACATATCCCTTGAATCTGTTGCTGAATACAGCCAGCTCTTCGAAGGGCTTTTGAATCCAGGTAATCTCATTTTTGATCTTTCGCAAACAGAAAATATGCACTCATCATATATCGGTTTTCTTATACACGCTAAGCATGTGCTCAAGCGGATCGCTTCCTGGTCGGCTCGCAGCTTGGC
>CAZPEK010000273.1:0-870 GCA_964585555.1 uncultured Leptospirales bacterium
ACCTTTGAAAAATCATTTTTTATCGGTTATCCCGGAAAGTGCTGTCATCAATACACCATCCATTCTTGAAATTTCCCGAAAGCTGAAGGCAACAATACTTTTTGGTGAAGAACAGATAAATCGACAGGTTACTCGATTTTCTGTTGGTGGGATGCACCTTGAAAACTACCTCTGGGGACTCTCTGATGGAACAATGATTATAACCACCGGGGACCGTGTTGATATCATTCTTGGTTCCCTGCTTATTAATCAATCAGCAAACTTTCCTGAAATTGCAGGTATCATCCTCACCGTTGAATTTGTTATTGATAACATGGTACTGCAGCTCATTGAAGGCCTGCCGGCACCATTACCGATCATGGTGGTAACCGACACGATAACCGGGACTATCTCAGCACTTGACAAACTAAAGCCGGATATTCTCCCTGAAAATACAGGAAAGATTCAAACAGCTCTCAGTCTCTTCGACACCCACATTGACATAAAAAATGAATCTGAAAAAGTAACCCCGAAAATGTTTGAGTACGGATTGATTCAAAAGGCAAAAGCCAACAAAAGGCATATCGTTTTACCTGAAGGGAATGATGACCGCATCCTGAAAGCGGCCGAATCACTACTTGCCAGGGATATTGTATCCATAACTCTTCTGGGTAATGAAGAAAAAATTCGCGCACGCATAAATGAACTTGGCCTTGATTTACGACAGGCTGCTATAATTGATCCTGTAGACTCAACCCTGTCAGAAAAATATGATCTTCCTCCCGACGAGATCAAGTTCGTTGAGGGTTTGGCTCAGATCAGGGAAATTGAGGTCTCAATCGGAGAGGTTGTAGAACTGATGCGCAATGAAGGGCGCGAGCCAAAAGTGGT
>CAZPEK010000273.1:880-5372 GCA_964585555.1 uncultured Leptospirales bacterium
GCGAAAGAAAAAGGGGATAACACTTGAGGCCGCAGAAAAGGCAATGCTGGATGTAAGCTATTTTGGAACAATGATGGTACAACTCGGTGATGCCGATGGAATGGTCAGCGGTGCTATACATTCAACTGCAGAAACGATTCGTCCTTCCCTCCAAATAATTAAAACAAGAAAGGGAGTGCCTGTTGTATCCTCAGTATTTTTAATGTGCCTGGAGGATAGAGTGCTTGTATATGGAGACTGCGCGGTAAACACTAATCCGGATGCAAACGCCCTCGCACATATTGCCATCTCATCTGCTGAAACAGGTGAGACCTTCGGCATTAAGCCACGGATTGCTCTTCTTTCATATTCTACCGGCACCTCTGGTTCCGGGGAAGATGTTGACAGGGTCAGGGAGGCAACTGAGATAGCAAGAAGCCTGAAGCCTGAAATGAAAATTGAAGGCCCAATCCAGTATGACGCCGCGGTTTCTAAAAAAGTAGCTGCAACGAAAATGCCTGATTCAGAAGTAGCAGGAAAAGCAACCGTATTTATTTTTCCTGATCTCAATACGGGAAACAATACTTATAAAGCAGTACAAAGAGAAACAGGAGCCATTGCTATAGGACCGATACTTCAGGGACTCAACAAGCCTGTCAACGACCTCAGCAGGGGCTGCACTATTCCAGATATTATTAACACGGTAATAATTACAGCAATTCAAGCTCAACATCCATAGGAGATTATCATGAAAATTCTTGTTATCAATACGGGGAGCTCCTCTATAAAATACCAGCTCATTGATCTTGAAAATGAAAAGGTCCTCTCATCCGGCCTGGTAGAAAAAATTGGAAGCGAGAGCAGTATAGTTAAGCACAAATATTCCTCTGGATCAGAAGAAGAGAAATCGCACAAAATGAATCAGGCCATCCCTGATCACCGTGCAGGCCTCGAAATAGTTGCCAGCCTCCTTTCAGATAAAACTTACGGCACGATATCAAATCCCAGTGAAATTAAAGCTGTTGGACACAGAGTTGTTCATGGCGGTGAGATGTTTCATCAGCCTGCAGTAATTGATGATGAAATTATTAAAGCTATAAAAGATAACATTCCCCTTGCCCCCCTTCATAATCCGGCAAACTTAACCGGTATCGAGGTGGCTCAGTCAATTTTTTCTGATGCTGTACATGTTGCGGTTTTTGATACCGCATTCCATCAGACAATGCCTGATTATTCTTATATGTATGCAATTCCCTATGAAATGTATGAAAAACATAGAATAAGAAAATATGGTTTTCATGGGACATCTCATCATTACGTTGCCCTTGAGACTGCCCGGTACCTTAACAAACCTATTGAAGAATTGAAGATAATCACTGTTCACCTCGGAAATGGAAGCAGCATGACTGCTGTACAGAACGGGAAAAGCATTGATACAACCATGGGAATGACTCCTCTGGCGGGTCTAATAATGGGAACTCGATGCGGAGACCTTGATCCTGCGGTTCCATTTTTTCTGGCTGAAAACAACAGCTGCACTATTGAACATATTGATACAATGCTGAATAAAAAAAGCGGTCTCCTGGGTATTTGCGGAAAAAATGACATGAGAGAGATTCATGAGCAGATAGCTGCTGGATGCAAAAAATCCAAACTTGCCACTGACATGCTGACCTACCAGATAAGAAAATATATTGGAGCCTACATCGCATCAATGAATGGCTGTGATGCCATAGTTTTTACCGCGGGTATCGGGGAAAATGACGATACAGCAAGAGCAGGAGCCTGTACCGGTATGGACTACCTGGGAATAGAAATTGACCATGCGAGCAACAGCACCCGGGCAGAAGGCATCCGGGACATAAGCGGCAGCAACTCTAAAATAAAAATTCTTATTATACCAACCAATGAAGAACTGCAGATTGCTCGGGAAACTGCCGAAGTGATTGAAAAGAAGTAATTATTGATTAATATTAATAGCCTGGGGTTTAAACCCCGGGCTATTTCCTTACCCCCTGAAAAATACTGAAGGCATCCTGTGCCTTCAGGTACAGGCCCGGGGAAAAATCAGCCAAAGAGCATCGTAATCCCGCCGAAAAAGGTAATAATCGCTAAAAAAAATCCCGTCAGACCAACCAGAAGTATGGGGAAAAGAAAAACCATTACCGATTTTACATTATCAGATCGGTTCATTTCTGATACCGCCAGAATTGCAATAACAGCTGACCAGATGAAAAAACAGAGAGAAAAGAAAAAATAGAAAAATCCCGGGGCAAACCTCAGAGATTTAGAAATGTACACCAGGGGAAGAAGAAAAACCTTGGGGAAAATGGAAAAATTTACCACAGTGATAATCTCTTTTATTTTTCCCTCAAAGCCGAGAAATTGAGACATCATATCCATGAGGGAGGCCGTTACCACTATAAAGAACACAAGAAGAATATAGTTGAATATCCATCCATAGGTAAGTTTATAATAGAAAAAAGAAGTCTGCTGTCCAAGAAGAGACGTAGCAAGAATCTCAGTCACTGATACAAAAAGCGGGATAACAAAACTAAGACCAAAACCGGAAGGATCATTTTTCTGAACAATCCTGTAAAGATTTCTGGGATCGGTTACCGAATAGATAAAAAAGTCTGTCCAGCGGAGGGAGCGTATGCTGTTGAAAATCATGGCAGGTACCTGTACTCCATCCGATACTGATTTTCATAGAGAGATCTATTCAACTGCAGCGGGCTGCCAGATATATTCCTAACCATGTTTTCAAAATTCACTAGAAACTTCTGCAGAGGATGCATTACATCCTCATAAAGCGGTGCATCGTCAGGCAGTTTTGCATTTTCACGGGCCTTCGCCACGGCATCTTCAAAGGTTCCAAGACCGTCGACCAGTTTGTATTTCAAACCTGACACTCCGTTAAAGACCCTCCCGTCAGCATAGGGAATAATATCGGATTGATTCATGCTTCGTCCGAGGGCCACATCTTTCAGAAACTTTTTATAGCTTGAGTCTATCATTTCTTGAAGAAGTTCACGTTCTTCCTGGGAAATATCCCGGTACGATGAAAGGGTATCTTTATACTTGCCGCTTTTAATTACGTTCATGGATATCCCGAGCTTTTCGAAAAGACGCCGTACATTTGGCGACATGGCAATTACACCAATAGAACCGGTAATCGTTCCGTGGTTTGCCATGATGAAGGTACAGGCAGAAGCGATGTAATAGCCTCCCGATGCAGCGATGTCACCCATGGATGCAATGACTGGTGTACCTTTTTTCCGGATTTTCCAGATTTTCTGATATATTTCCTGGGTTGCCGCTACGGTTCCCCCTGGTGAATTAATGCGTATAATTACTGCCTTAATGCGGTTATCATGGGAAAGCTGATCAAGTCTCTCAACGATTGACTCAGCGCCATTCTGTATGCCAAAGGCATGTCCCGGGGCAGACATCTGAATGGGACCGTTGATTCGTACAATGCCGATGCCTGGACCGAATCCCGGGGTTTTCAGGGAAAAGGAAGGACGGTCTTCGTTTTTCTTCATCGTTATGCCGATGTCTACAATTGCAATTATTGAAGAAAGTACCAGCATTGCAAGAATTGATACGAGTAGTTTTCTGTTTCTATCCATGTACGTGATATTCCTGGAGATTTATTATATGCTTTATTTTGCCAAAACAGGGTTACACACAGCATTTGCCGCGCAGGAATTGTATCCAGCGAGGCTTTTACTTCCCCTCCCTGATTAAAAACTTTTTACCTGTCTCTACTTATTTATCAGTAGTGATTCTGCCCGACGCATACGCAGCGAAAAACTCTGTCTCGGGGAGCTTCGCAAGAGCCGTATTCGAACTCATAGCCTTTATATTTCCAGGTTCCCTTCTGAACCAGGTTTTTAAGGCTTGAATCTACGCCTTCACAGGTACAATAGCTTGCCCGGTACAGTTCTTTACGGCTCACTATTGACTTGGCAGAAGTCTCCGCCATGGTCATTCCGGAGTCACAGATAAAAATATCCACAATCTGGTATTCTCCAAAAACTGCCCCGGCGGTCAGCAGACAGGTAAAAAGCATGGCAAAAAGAAGTTTTTTCATCTACCGTGCCCTCCATGTCCCTGTATTGGGTATATTTCACTTCCGTGAGTATATACCCATTTATACAATACTATGGTTTATACTTCAAGGGAAAAAAGGAGCCCATAAGCCGAATCCTGTTTTTGCAGCCATCTATCTTGTGTACCTGTTGCCAGGCACCTCTTTGCGACCTACCCACAACCACGGAGGGGCCCCCCTTAGCGGTTGCTTACTTGGTCTTGCACCGGGTGGGGTTTACAATGCCGTCTCCATTTCGGGAAACGCGGTGAGCTCTTACCTCGCCATTTCACCCTTACCTTCGATTCTTCCGCTTCAGCACCCGATCACGGAATGCTCCGAAGAGCTGAAAAGAAGGCGGTATATTTTCTGTTGCACTTTCCATCGCCTCACGACGCCCGGGTGTTACCCGGCACCCTG
>CAZPEK010000274.1:0-5347 GCA_964585555.1 uncultured Leptospirales bacterium
TCAAAAAGAATAATTTTCATTTTCCGTTTCGCGGCTTCCTTTGAAAAACCGATGAACATACCAAGGCCTGATGAATCAAGAGAAGTTACACCCCTGCAGTCGAAGGCAACAGCTTCAGGATATTTTTCCATCTCTTCCTGAAATACAGACCTCGCCTTGTCAACATTGCTCAATACAACTTCGCCTGAAAATGTAATAATAACAACATTACCCTGAGTAGAACTTGAAGCTTTCAGCAAAATGGCCCCCGGAATTCTTTTTGATATCACCATAATAGACTGATACTTTGATATAACAATCACTTTTTATTAATTTATGATCAGAATTTTAAAACAACATTTGACTTTATTTACAAATTTTGTTAATATATATGATATTTGTAAACACATGAGACATGTCAGAGTAATGAAGGAAGTTAAAAAGAATAAAAAAGAACAGCTCATCGATACGGCGAAAAGCCTTTTCATTAATCATGGCATGCGGCGTATCACTATTGACGAAATCTGTAAAACCGCTGGTATCAGCAGGGTTACTTTTTACAAATTTTTCCAAAACAAAACTGAGTTAATTCTCCATGTATTGAATAACCTGATGGAAGAAAACATCTCCCTCTTCCGCCAGATTATGAACTCTGACGCCCCCTACCAGGAAAAATTTCGGCAAATTTTCGACTTGAAGATTCACAAAAGCAGAGAATACGGCCCCCATTTTCTTCAAGATATCCTTGAAGCCGATGGAGCCCTTCGTGATTTTATTTCACAAAAACGAATAGAAAACATTTCTCTTTCCCGGCAGATGCTGGAAGAAGGTCAGGCTGCGGGAGAGATCTCCCCTGAATTGAACATTGAGCTTTTTCTCTACTACGGAGAACTCTTGACCAATACGATAGAAGATAAAGTTTTTGCAGCCTTAATTCCTGATATTCAGAAACGTGCAGAGGAAGTTACCCGTTTTTTCATGTACGGCATAATGAATGAAAACAGGCCTGCCAGTACCGGCTAAAACAATAACGGAGCATCCAATGAAAAGATTACTACTAATATTAATACTCTTCCCCTCCCTCGCCTCTGCCCAGAGCGCAGCAGAGATAATAAGGCGCGTAGACCGCAACCAGACTGGAAGCACCCAGCGTTACCGGGCAACCATGACTATTCAAAAAGGAAGGCGGCAGCTGATCAAAAAACTATGGGGCTACTCTTTGGGAAACGGTATAAAGTCATTCATGCAGTTTACCAATCCCGAAGACCGGGGCGTCAAATACCTGAAGCTGAAAAATGAGCTGTGGATCTATTTCCCCGATGCCGATGATACAATGAAAATCTCTGGCCATATGCTGCGCCAGGGCCTCATGGGAAGTGACATCTCATATGAAGACATGATGGAAACAGAAACCATCCAGACCCTCTACAATGCAAAACGGAAAGGCGACAGGAGCTGGGCAGGACGCCCCTGCTTTGTTCTTGATCTGACCGCAAAGGTATCCCGGGCCAACTATGCCCGCCAGGTTCTCTATGTCGACAGGGAGACCTCTGTTCCCCTGAAGGTTGAAATGTACGCCCGGGGAGGCCGTATGATTAAGGTCATGACTTATTCCAATATAAAAAAAATCGGTTTCCGGTATGTGCCGATGAAAATGACCATCAGCGACACACGGAAAAAAAGAAGCAGAACAATTATTATCTTTTCATACTTTAATTTTAATGTTGCCCTTCCCAAAGAGGCCTTCAGCCAAAGACGCATGAGAAGATAAATTATGAAGAAACTAACCGCTTCTATAATACTGGTTATTACATTTCTTTTGCCTCTGGGAGCTGAAGAAAATGAATCCATCTATCTCGATGATAAAAAAACCAGCACCACCGATACATCCCCTGAACCGGCAATGAAATTTTCAGGCCTGCTTCGAAATGATGCAGTCATTTCAACAATGGAAAATGATACCCACTTTGCAGATATACTCGAAGGACGCCTGATCCTCGACTACCGTTCAAGAAAATGGAAAATCTATGGTGACGGAAGAATCTATGGCTATTTTGGAGAAGCGGCAGAAAAAGAAGGAAAATACCGAGCCAGTCTCATGCGGGCCTTTATCCGCTATTTTTCACCTGTTGGTGACTTTACCATTGGAAAGACCTATGTGAATCTCGGCACCCCGGGACTTTTCAATCCCTTTGAATCAAACAAGCAGATTATCGTCACTGATATTTCCTACGACAAGGAAGGATTGCTGGCCTTTGAATACCTTTTCAATATCGGCTCAAAGTCAGGCCTGAAACTCTACGGCGGCAGTGACCTCGAAAAAAATGATACGGGAAAATTTGAAAGCACCTATCGCGGCGGCGGAAGTATCTGGACTAATGCTCTTCGTTTCGACATGGGCCTGGCAGCCAACCGTCTTGACGTTGACCGAAACCTTGGAGGCCTCTACTTTAAGGGAGATATACTGATAGGGCTTCAGGGGGCCTATGCGGTTCATTTTAATGACGACTTCAAATCACCTTTCCATGAAATGATGGCCGGGGCAGACTACAGCTTCTTCGACGGCAAAATAATAGTAAGTGCCTCTTTTTATTTTAACAGTGCCGGCAGTGCATCTGCAGGAAACTACGACCTGTACCAGAATCTCCCTGACCAGTACTTTGCCGCCCGTTACTATACCCATGGTGAAATAAAATATGTTCATGACGAATTTTTAAATACCAGGGTCTATGCTCTCACCAACTGCATCGATGGGAGCACAATGATTGTACCGTCATTTTCAATCATTGCGGCAAACGGCCTGACAATCACTCTTCTTTTTACTACTGTAACTGGAGACAAAAACGATGAGTTTTCCAGTGACACCCTGGGCAGATTCGGGTCAATTTTAAGAGTTGAGGGGAAGTTTTAAAGCACCTGAAGGGGAGAATCCCCATTCTCCACTGTCATAAAGAGGAAGTTTAAAAACATCTGGAGGAACCTGATGCTCCTTGAAATAGAAAAACTTAATAAAACCTATCACACCGGAAATGTAAATTTTCAGGCACTGAAGGATATTGACCTCTCCATAGAAAAAGGTGAATTTACCGCTATTGTCGGGCCCAGCGGTTCAGGCAAAACAACCCTGCTGAATTGTATCGGCTGCATAGACAGTGCTGACAACGGAGCGGTACGCCTTGACGGCCAGAACATCCTTGGAAAATCTCCCCGGGAACTCGCCCTTCTGCGTCGGGAAAACTTTGGATTTATCTTTCAAACCTACAACCTGATACCGGTGCTCAATGTTTTCGAAAATATCGAACTTCCCCTTAAACTTCTTAAAAAATACACCGATGAAGAAATACACCAGCGAATCATCAATATTCTCCATGAAGTAGACTTGACGGGCCTGGAATATCGGCGTCCCATGGAGCTTTCAGGGGGACAGCAGCAGCGTGTTTCCATTGCCAGGGCCCTCATCAAGGAACCGAGGGTAATCCTTGCCGATGAGCCGACAGCGAATCTTGATTCAGTCACTGGAGAGGCAATCGTTGACCTGATGAAAAATCTGAATGAAAGCAAAAAAATCACCTTTATTTTTTCTACCCATGACCAGCTTATCATGAACCACGCGCGGCGCCTTGTGGAGATACGGGACGGCCGAATAAGCCGGGAGGGTTAATCATGAAATACCTCTTTAAACTGGCACTGAAAAATATTCTCCGGGCAAAGCGCCGTACGGTACTTACCTTTCTGATCCTCAGCTTTGGGGTTATCATATACCTCTTCTTTGAAGGCATGATGGAAGGTTTTGACCATGCCTCTTTCCAGAACTATATTGATTTTGAAACCGGTCACTACAAGATACGAGATATTTCCTGGAATGAAGATACTCCCTACGACGCAAAACACAGCCTGAAAAACTATAAAGCGATAAGCGAAGAAATTGCCGGTCTTCCCTGGGTCACCGGAGTTACATCCCGCATCCTTTTTCTTTCCGAAGTCGACAACGGTATCGATTCTTCCCCATCAATTGTTATCGGCATTGATCCTGAAAATGATCAAAAAGTCTTTTCCCTTAATAAATTTATCGAAAAGGGTACGCTCGAACCGGGGGGTGCGCTCATAGGCAGCACCCTGGCAAAAGATATGGGCATCACAATAGGAGACACCTTCTTTATCACCTTTCGGAACAGCAAAGGTATGTTTACTTCGAATGAACTTCTCATATCAGGCATTATCCGTTCCACCGATCCGAAGGTCAACAGCGGCACCGTTTTCATTAACCTTGCAGAGGCCCATGACCAGATGGTACTTGAAGGGGTTTCGGAAATAGCAATTAAAACCAGTGACTTTCGAAAAACTGAAAAATGGCTTAATGAAATAAAAAAAATTGCCGGAAACACGAGGGTAGAAACCTGGCAGCAGCTTTCATCAGACTTCGCCGCACTCATGGCAACGAAAAGGAAAGGGGGCTCCATGATACTCCTCTTCATTGTCATAATCGCCGTGGTGGGGATTATCAATACCCTGCTTATTTCAGTCTACGAAAAACGTCAGGAAATGGGAACCCTCATGGCCCTCGGCATGGACAATCCTGAAGTCCGGAACATTTTTATTTTTGAGGGACTCATCATCGGTCTCACGGGAAGCGTGTTAGGACTTAC
The DNA here is from genome assembly GCA_964585555.1 of uncultured Leptospirales bacterium. Classification (GTDB taxonomy): domain Bacteria; phylum Spirochaetota; class UBA4802; order UBA4802; family UBA5550; genus CAZHNW01. The sequence continues at coordinate 4,626 of CAZPEK010000274.1, forward strand.
CCTGGGCACTATCCTTAATCTTTACTTCATTTACAACGGCATCGACTATACCGCCATGATGGGTGGAAATGATATGGGAATCAATGTCATGGGAGTCGTCAAGTCAGCCTGGGTTGGGTCATCCTATGCAAAGGCTCTCATTATTTCCATAGTCGCCAGTATCCTCTCGAGTTATTATCCGGCCAAAAAAGTTATGCGCATGTCACCGGCTGAATGCCTGAGAACGGTACAGTAAGGAGAATCCCATGATCTGGAAATTTGCACTGCGCAATGTCCTGAGAAACCGAAAGCGAACCTTCCTTACCATGCTGACAGTATTTTTTGGCGCCCTCATGGTAGGCCTTGTTCAGGCATGGGTCAACGGAATGATCAATGACTATATAGAAAACTTTACCCGCTACCAGACGGGACATGTCCGTATTACCACCAAAGAATTTCTAAAACGGGAAAAATTCATGCCCGTTGATGAGGTCATCACTGATACGTCCGGCATTCTTCTGGGTAATCGGGATATAACGGTACTGGCTGTCGGCATGGGAATCGAGCTCTCTTCCAATACATTAAACCATAAAGAAAAAATTTTAAAGGGGAAGTTTACCGGTAAGGGGATTTATATCGGGTACAAACTGGCAAAAAAACTGAATGTCTCACCAGGCGAGGAGCTTCTGGTGGCAACAAAAACCTCTATCGGAGGTCTTAACGGCATACGCATCACGGTTGCC
>CAZPEK010000275.1:0-3215 GCA_964585555.1 uncultured Leptospirales bacterium
AAATACCGCATTCACTGGCAAGCATATCAACAGTAACCTTTTTAAGACCATGAGAAAAGGATAACTGGTAGAAGGCCTTGAGAATATGTTCTTTTACTTTATCTTCCTGCATAATAATCATCTCTTTCCGGATTTAGACTTATATACGCCGGTGTAAGTATTTGTAAACCATATTTTTTAAAGTATTCTTGAGTTGAAAAAAAGTTTCCTGACAAATAAAAGTTAAAAAAATTTAACTATAAAATCATGTAAATATGTTGACAAAAGATCGATAAATACTGTATATAATTATAATAACTTAATTAAATAGTCAATAAACTTTACACTGTTAAAAAAAACGTTTCCATCTTTAAAAAGGAAGTTTCCTTTTTTTGACAAGTGCTACTATACAACTCAAAATGCTTTTTTTTTAAGTCATCAGAGCTTCTAATCACTTCGGGGGTATCCAGTAATGGATCCCCTTCTTTTTTAATATTATTCTCAAAAAAAAAGCTCCTCGACATGAAAACTATTGTGTTATCTTTACTGATTTGTTACAGTGAATATGATACTTAAGGGGAGGATCTGTTATGGGGGAAGGAAAAGGCTACGAACTGATGGTGGGAATTCCATCATATATGGAAGCGGACAGCATCGGTTATGTTACACGCCAGGTTGACCAGGGACTGCAAAAGTATTTCAAGAATCTAAAGACCCTGATTGTTAATGTGGACAATAACAGTGAAGATGATACAAAGGGAGCTTTTCTTGGTACCGAGACCATAACTCCGAAAAAATATATCACTACTCCGAAGGGTGTTACCGGTAAGGGCAACAATTTTTATAATTTTTTTAAATTTGGCAGAACGCATCTGGGGACACTGAAGGCTGCAGTTGTTGTTGATGCAGACCTGAAGTCTATCACCCCTGAGTGGATTAAATTTCTTGCTGAACCGATACTGAAGGGCTATGATTATGCCCTGCCCAGGTATTCCCGGCACCAGTTTGATGGAACCATTACCAATCATATCTGCCATCCATTGCTCTACGGACTTATGGGTGAAAATATTCGCCAGCCGATAGGTGGTGAGTTCGCCTTTTCTCCGGCTCTCATGGACTACTGGCGCAACCAGAAATGGCTTGCAACAACAAAGCACTATGGCATTGATATCTTCATGTCGCTTAACGCCATTATCGGTAAGTTTGCAATATGTGAAGTGGGCCTGGGGGCAAAGATTCACAAGGCATCGGCTCCCAAGCTGGGTCCCATGTTTACCCAGGTGGTAACTACTTTTTTTGACAAGCTACTCTCTAAAAAAGCTGAATGGATCGGTGCACCGGTATCTGAACCAGTCGGCAAGCCTCTCTTTGGGCTCAAGCGTCTCGATCCGCCCCAGGAGCTTTATGTTAACCTGCGGGATTTAAAGGTCAAGCTTCATGATGAGTATGAGTCGCGTAAAAAGCTTTTAGAAAAATACCTGAGTGATTATCTTTACATAAGTATTGATCGAATGATAACCCAGGATCATTATGAAATGAATATTCTTATGTGGACCCAGGCGGTCTACCAGCTTTTGTTTGCCTATGATATCGGCTCACCGAAAGCGCGAAAAGATATTGTTGAATGCCTTAAGCCTCTCTATTTCGCCCGTTCTGTTACCTTTGACTATGAAACCTGGCGTTATAGTATTAACTATGCAGAAGAAGCGATACTGGACCAGGCGAGGGCTTTTGCTTCCCAGAAACCGTATTTTTACGGTCTTTATTTGAAAATGGCACAACAGCAGTAGGAACCAGGTTTTGAAACAGGTATTTCTTGCTGCATATTCTCACTGTGTGCCTGATACACGTGTATTTTTTGCCCACAGGATGCTGTAACTATGTGTGATGCCGAACACTGTGGTTAATGTACAGGGGTTTTTCTCGGACAGTATTTCCCTATAGCTGGAGGGGGTTCCTCAAACCCCATTGACCACATTAACCGGTTCCCCGCCGATAAATGATGCGACATTATCTACCGTGGCTGCCATCAGTCGGATTCGTGCTTCAAGGCTTGCCCAGGCGATATGGGGCGTGATGATAATATTAGGGGCTTTCAGCAGAGGGTTGCCTTCCTGTGCCGGCTCGGTTGAGAGAACATCACAGGCGGCTCCCGCGATAGTCTCTTCATGCAGGGCCTGTGCCAGGTCCGGTTCATTGATCAGGCCGCCCCGGGCGGTATTGATGAGAAAGGCGGTATCTTTCATGGAATGTAAAAGCTTGAGGTTAACAAAGCCGCTGTTTTCATCGGTCTGGGGACAATGGAGAGAGACTACATCAGCATGGGCGAAAATTTCTTCTATACTTTTCCAGTGAAAACTGTAGTCCGGCGGATTGTCCTGAAAACTGTCGGCAGCCAGTACCTTCATACCGAAGGCATGGGCAATCTCACCGGTTCGCCGGCCTATGCGGCCAAAACCGATAATGCCCATTGTTTTGCCGGCAAGCTCGGTAAGGGGAGTTTCCCAGAAGCAAAAGTCCTTTGACTTCTGCCAGGCCCCGAGAAGTACCGCGTCACTGTGATGGCCGATACTGTGACAGAGCTCAAGGAGAAGGGCAAAGACAAACTGGGCAACCGAATCAGTGCCGTAAACCGGTACATTGGAAACAGGAATGCCCCTTTTTGCTGCGGCGTCAATATTTACTACATTGTAGCCTGTAGCGAGGACAGAAATATATTTAAGATCAGGAAGCTTCCCAAGGGTTTCTGCTGACAGGGGTGTCTTATTGGTGAGAAGAATATCCGCGTTCCGGGCCCGATCAATGATTAGTTCAGAGGGTGTCCGGTCATAGACGGTAAAATCACCGAGATGGGCAACATCATCCCAGGGATTGTCACCGGGATTGAGAGTGTGACCGTCGAGACAGACAATTTTCATGGCAGGGCTCCTTGGATTATTGTGAATATCTTACGCATACGGCCAGGAGAGCGTCAAGGGTTAAATTATTTATCTTTTTCATCGGTTATTTTTTTAAGAAGCATCTTATAGGTTGGTCCGTCTTCACGCCAGACATAACAGGTGTTTGCGAGAAACCGGGAGAGCCCCAGGGCTCGGCGAAGTTTTTTTTCTTTATCTCCTTCAAGGGGGGTCTGCGCCATGATCGCTCCAAGGCCCTGCATTGCCGCAGGTCCCATGTCTATAAGCATGGTCACCAGGTGTTTGATGATCCGGCGCCCACCGAGAAGCTCACGGATT
>CAZPEK010000275.1:3256-5291 GCA_964585555.1 uncultured Leptospirales bacterium
CAGAATAACCGGACTTTATCTGCAGTCCTGTAATCACCGAGAGGCTTTTCTCCATCTCCATACAGACCTCGCGGGGAACTGTGTGCATTTCAACCTCGTGATCGACAATCGTCATTGAAGACATCTCAATGAGCAGCCTGATGACCATATGATGAAGTCGCCCCGCTTCTTTCTTTTCACCGGAAACAAGAAAATAATCATGAAGCCGGTCGTCAGTCAGCTCACCGATCGTGAGCATATGTTTTTTATCATAGGGAAAGGAAGATATCTCGATGCCGCGGCGGTGTGCCTTTCTGCTATCCGAAGCCTTGAGTCTCGCCATTGGTGCTATACCACATCCAGAAAATCACGATCCCAGTCTTTCCAGACAGGATCAAAGCCTTTGGCTGCAATCATCCCGGCGATTTCTTCGGGGCTTCGGATATCTTCAATTTGAAACTGTTCATCCGCCGCGTCCATGTCAGTGTAGCCCCCGGGTTCTGTTTTAGATCCGGCGCTCATCATTGTTACACCGAGGGGAAACAGGTTGTCCCGCAGTTCAGCCGGCTCACGGGTAGAGAGAACCAGTCCCGCTTCAGGGAGTATTATTCTCATGGCACAAAGGAGCTGGGTCAGGCTTCGGTCGTCAACAATCAGCGGGGGAGTAAAGCCTCCCGGCGCTTCACGCATCCGGGGAAAACTGACCATGATATGGGTTCGCCAGTAGGTACGTGCCAGGTAGAGTGCATGGAGGGCGGTAAAAAAGCCTTCGGTGCGCCAGTCAGCAAGGCCGAGAAGGGCGCCGATACCTATTTTTCGAAGTCCCGCCTTTCCGCCCCGGTCGGGTCCCTCGAGTCGGTATTTAAAGTTGCTTTTTTTGCCTGTGGGATGCATGACAGCATAGGTCTCTTTGTGATAGGTCTCCTGGTATATGGTAAGGCCGTCAATGCCGTTGGCTGCCATTATCTCATATTCATCAGTTTCCATGGGATAGACCTCGATTGATACCGAGGCAAAGCGCTGATGAATCCTGCGGCTGATTTCCGCGAGTTTCTCAACGGGAACAGCACCCCGGTGCTCGCCGGTCAAAAGAAGTACATGGCGAAAACCCCTGTTGAATAGTGCCTCGGCTTCAGCCTCGACCTGCTCAGGGGTTAAAGTAATGCGCCGTATATCATTGGTGCGGTTAAAGCCGCAGTAGAGACATGAGTTGTTACACTCGTTAGAAATATACAGGGGCGTATAGAGCTGTATGGTATTTCCAAAACGCATCCGGGTTATGCGGGAAGAAAGACCGGCCATTTCCTCAAGCAGGTTTCCCGCGGCGGGAGAAAAAAGAGGAAGTATATCTCTGGCCTCAAAGTGTTCAAGCCTCATGGAACGCCTGACGTCTGACTCATCGGCAGCCAGTATTCGTGCCTTTACTTCCTCCCAGTCATACTTTTCGAACAGTTCAGTAAACATTATCGTAAAAACCCCGTCAGGGGGCTTGAAGCATGGGCTGAGTCACTGACGGCTCCTTTTCCCGCAAGGTATGCCTCACGTCCCGCCTCGACGCCCTTTTTAAAGGCTACAGCCATGGCAACCGGATCACCGGCCACAGCAATGGCTGTATTTACCAGGACCGCATCTGCTCCCATTTCCATGGCAAGGGCGGCATGTGACGGGGCCCCGAGACCCGCGTCTACTACAACCGGTACATGTGCCATCTCAATGATGATACGGACATTGTCTTCTGTCTTGAGACCTTTGTTCGTCCCGATGGGTGCCCCCAGTGGCATGACGGTCGAGGTGCCCGCGTTTTCAAGGTGTTTGGCAAGAATGGGATCAGCATTTATATAAGGAAGTACCACAAAGCCTTCTTTTACCAGAATCTCTGAGGCCTTCAGGGTCTCTATGGGGTCAGGAAGCAGGTACCGCGGGTCAGGGGTCACTTCAAGTTTTATCCAGTTGCCGCACCCCATGGTACGGGCCAGGCGGGCCAGGCGTATTGCCTCTTCGCCATCCGGTCGGCCAGCTCCTGCGCTTTGGCATGGGTCAGCGAGCGGCATTCCGC
>CAZPEK010000276.1:0-2078 GCA_964585555.1 uncultured Leptospirales bacterium
AGTTTCTTCTCTCAGGGCAGCATGGCTTTTTAGCGATATGGCTATTGAGTTTCCAGAAAAACCATATAAAAAAATATCTCATTTCTTCTATAAAAAAGCCTATGGACACTATTTAAGGGTTCTTGATTTAGTTCAAACCGGAGGTGAACCTGCTGATGCTGCTGGTAATATGGGACCCGATACAGATAAAAACTGGGGATATGACGGGATACTTTATATATCCGCAATTCTGACTGTTAAGGTTGGAGCAAAGGAAGCAGATGTAAATAAAAGAATAGAAAATTTTGAAAAAAGTAAGCGGTTTCTCAGCAGGTTATTCGGGATGGGAAAGACGTCGAAATCAAAACCCGGGGAACTTCTTGATAAAACTAAAATATTATATGATAAAATAAACGAGATGCTTGAAATATGGGCGACGGAAAGCGAGCCAAAAGAAGAATAGCCTTACTGCTTCAGTATGATGGAACTGAATACAACGGGTGGCAGATACAGGCAAAGGGGACCACGGTTCAAGACCTCATTGAGAAGGCTCTTGAAACTATTTCGAAAGAAAAAGTCAGAGTTATCGCATCAGGCAGAACTGATGCAGGGGTTCACGCCCTGGGACAGGTTGCTCATTTTGATATATTGAGTGACCTGACCCTGAAAAAACTGGCAGGAAGTCTTAATGGAATCCTTCCCCGAAATATTTCTGTTAAAAATGTTTATGAAGTTCCTTCTGATTTTCATTCCCGGTTTTCTGCCAGGGAAAGGGAGTATGTTTACCGTATTTACAACAGTCCTGCTCGTTCTCCCTTTATGATGCATCGGGCAATGTGGGTAAACTTCCCCCTTAATAATCTTTTCTTTAATGATTCTCTTGCCTGTATTGTCGGCAAAAAGAATTTTGCTTCATTTTGTAAAAAGAAATCTGCAGAAGAAGGAACCATTAGAGAAATATTTTTTGCTGAATCAGAAATGAATAATGAACTACTTGAAGTAAAAATCAGGGGTAATGCCTTTCTGCATAATATGATTCGTATTATTATCGGGACAGTTATAGACAATTTTAAAAACGGCAGGGAGCCTGAATGGATACATGAAATTCTTGCTGCACAGGAACGCGAAGCAGCCGGTCCGACGGCACCTGCCTGTGGTTTGTATCTTAATAAAGTCAGTTATGATCCTCCTTTGGAGAGTTATTTGTCAGCTTTTTAGTCAAGTTTAAGCGGGCTGACAGGGATTAATTGAATTGACAGAAACTGATACGGGGAAATAGTAGCTGTAACAAAAGTAGATTTAATTGTACTGATGTATAAATCCCCGACATTAGTATACGTATAATAAATGGACTGGAAACAGGTATGAAACTTAAATATTTTATCAGGACACTGGTTGTTCTGCTCATTATCAGTAACGCGACTGCGTCGTTTGCCTATAGAAGCAGAAAAGATTATTTTTCAAAACCTCAGATTGGAGTCTGGTTTGGACCGCTGGCACCTCTTGGTTCAACCAAAAAGGACCTGTCTCTGGAAAACAGCCTGGGGGGAGGATTGTTTTTTCGATATAATACCCCCTTCAGATTGTTCAAGTTTGGGGTTGAAACATCATATCAATACTTCCCTTCACATGGCGTAAATAAGATGCACTTTGTCCCCCTTTTCGGGAATATTTTATTTCTACTCCCCGCTAAGCTGCCGGTGAAGATTCAGTTAAAGGGCGGGTTTGGCAGCGGATGGATAAAGATTATGCCTGATGACGAAGAGCGCTGGGATATGGTTTTTAATACCGGTGCTGAGATGTCCTTCCCTGCAGGCCGTCTGGTGAATATCGGACTCAGGCTCGATTATTACTACATATACGAAGGATATCTGGACGGGGCGAAATACGGTGGGCATCTCTTTAACGCAGGGATCTCTGTTTATTTTAATCTCAATTTCAGCAGATAGGTACAACCGGACATGAATATGAAAAATATACTACTATTTCTTTCTATATCGATTCTTTTCAGCACTCTGGGCTGCTGGGATGAGCCTCTTCTTACCGAACTGGGGACAAACCGTCTTGAGGTACGACTCAAAGGGACCTACGCGTCAAAC
>CAZPEK010000276.1:2178-5283 GCA_964585555.1 uncultured Leptospirales bacterium
AATACAACATTTGCAGAAAATGAAGAAGAGGGATTTGATTTTAATATCCTGCAGCTCAGCTACCTCTGGGATACATTAAGGCAGGAGGATAGCGATACAAACCGTATTTTTCCGCTGGAAATTCCTATCGAGGGTGGATTGATTTTTGACAATAAGACTGAGAAGACAGTTCTTGATATACGCCTTGTCATGAAGAATTTTATTAAAAAATATGAGTACGATGTCATGTCCTATGCACCGGATTTTGATGATGACCTTGCGGCACCGGTGATCGCTCATTACTATGCCATGTCTGACTGGCTTCGTGATGTCAAGGCCGGTGATGGTTATATCGGGGGCAATCTTCATGGTATTGCCCGTTCTTATGTCCCGGGTACTACCGGAACAATTACTGCAAATGTTTCTAATCCCGGGTATATTATTGCCATACCTGCCGGAGCGGAAATAAGCAACTATTATATAGATTTAGACGGAGCGGATTCACTGAGAGATCGATATGTCAGCGATATCTGCGAACAGCCGGTTGCTCCAACGGCACCTGCTGCCTCCATGAACGCATACATGGACTACTGGTTGAAGTATGAAGAATACCGGATTAAGTGGGATGCCTTCACCGGCTGTTACGGTGGAGACGGCACAGAGATGGATACTTTTACTTCAGAGTGGAATGACTATGATGGTACAATTGAAGATGATGATGTGACTGAGGATGGGTGGGCCCGAAGATTTACTATACCACCCTATGCGGTGTATGCAGACGCGTCGGGTGATTTTACCATTGAAGATGTGGCTCCCGGGGATTATAACGTGTACTATATTCCTTTTGCCAATACCGCTGCTAATTATGGAAGGCTGATTGAAAAAACTGATTATGATAGCATAGCTACTCCGATGGGAAGAATTGGCCTGAATCCTACAATAACTATTATAGACAGCACATCGAATGTGACTATTGAGGACTGGGTTGCTGGTCCCTGATTAAAAGAGAATGAAAATTATTGTTCAAAAATACGGGGGCACATCAGTAAAAGACGCCTCCCGCATTAAGGCCGTTGCGGCCCGCATAAAGCGATATGTCGACCGGGACTTTCATGTCGTGGTGGTGGTCTCTGCCATGGGGAAAACCACTGATGTGCTGGTTGATCTTGCTGAGCAGATTACCGGTACCCCGAGTAAGCGGGAAATGGATATGCTTCTCTCTACGGGGGAGCAGGTTTCCATTTCTCTTCTGGCAATGGCGCTCCATGAGCTGGGGATCGAAGCTATCTCCCATACCGGCGGCCAGGTTGAGGTTGTCACCGATGGTAATTTCTCTAATGCCCGTATCGAAAGCATTTCGACAGATAAACTGAACGAGTCTCTTTCCCGGAACAAAGTAGTTATTGTCGCCGGTTTTCAAGGCGTTGATGCAGAGGGAAATATTACCACCCTCGGCAGGGGGGGGTCTGATACCTCGGCAGTTGCCCTTGCTGCGGTCCTTGACACCAGGGATTGCGAAATTTATACTGATGTTGATGGTGTTTATACCGCTGATCCCCGAATCATCGAAAATCCCGTTAAACTTTCTGAGATAAGCTACGAAGGCATGCTCGAACTTTCACGTCTTGGCGCCGGGGTTCTCCATTCGAGGGCTGTTGAATTTGCCAAGAAATACAATGTCAGGCTTCATGTACGTTCGAGTTATGGTGAAGAGGAAGGAACCATCGTCATGCCCAGGGAGGAAATGATGGAAAAATTTGTCATCAGCGGTGTTACCGCCAAAAAAGATGAGGCGAAAATTGTCATTCGTGATGTTGCTGATAAGCCGGGAATCGCGGCAAAAATATTTGAGGCTCTTGCTGAAAATAAAATCTATGTAAATATGATCGTACAATCAGCGGGAAGAGAAGATCACGCTTCAATAGCCTTTACCGTATTGAAAAGTGATTTAAAGCAGGCCCTTGAGGTATGTACATCGCTGGAGAAGGAAATCGGCGCTACGGCCATAGAGTCGAATGCCGATATTTCTATTGTTTCTGCAGTAGGTGTGGGGATGCTATCTTCTTATGGCGTAGCGGCTAAGATTTTCTCCCTTTTATCCAAAGAGAATATTAACATTGAAATGATTTCGACTTCAGAAATTGGTATTTCCTGTGTAATCGAAGGTAAATATACTGAACTGGCATTAAAGCTGATTCACAAGTCTTTTATTGAAGAGGCGAACGGATGAAACGGGTAGGTGTTCTTTTTGGCGGACGTTCAGGAGAGCATGATGTCTCTCTCTGTTCTGCCGCATCAGTTGTTTCTCATCTCGACCGAAAAAAGTATGATGTTACCGCCATTGGAATTGATCGAGACGGCAAATGGTATGTACAGGATGAGCCGGTGATAGTTGATGACCCTGATTTTGGCAAGGTCATGAAACTTGAAAAGAAAGGCGAATGGCGCGTCAATCATTTTGAAAGAAACAATGAACTGGTGCTGACTAACCAGGAAAATGGGAAGGAAGTCTCCGTGGACATACTGTTTCCTGTTGTCCATGGCACTTACTGTGAAGATGGGACTCTCCAGGGCCTTCTGCAGCTGGCTATGGTTCCCTTTGTCGGGGCTGATGCAGTCGGGTCGGCAATTGGCATGGATAAGGATGTTGCCAAGCGTCTGCTTCGAGACGGTGGAGTGCCTGTTGTTCCATGGAGAACCCTTGAGCAGGAAGAATATAAGAGTAACCGTGACAAAATTCAAGGTGAACTGAAGAGTGAGTTTAAACTTCCTTTTTTCGTAAAGCCCTGTAATGCCGGATCATCGGTAGGTGTCGTTAAGGTAAAAAGCGGTGATGAGCTTGACACTGCCCTCGAGACCGCTTTCAGGTTTGACACAAAGGTTTTGGTTGAAGATGGAAATAATATTCGTGAAATAGAATGCGCTGTCCTTGGTAACGAAAATCCTGAAGCCTCGGTTTTGGGGGAAGTTATTCCCCGACATGAATTTTATTCCTATGAGGCTAAATATATTGATGATTCGGGAGCTGATCTTGTTATTCCCGCTGAACTGCCTGATGAGCTTACTGAAACTCTTCGCCGTGTTGCCGTAACTTCCTTCAAATTATTGAATTGTTCAGGTATGGCA
>CAZPEK010000277.1:0-5260 GCA_964585555.1 uncultured Leptospirales bacterium
GGGGCCGCATATAACCCCTCGAAAATTATAAGGAAAGGGGGGCTTCCGAAAGGTTGGCCCCTTTTTTCATAAACCTGAAGCAGGTCTTAACAGGATTTTTTTCTGCAAAACTCATTCTGCTGCACAATAACCTGTTTTATGCAATCGATAACATGAAAGATTTATTTCATATAAGGGAAACCCCTACGTCGAAGCAGGCTTTGTACTACTGTATTATTAGATAACTGCCTATTGAATGCCATAGATTTTCTTGGTATTTTTATTGTACACAATTTGGTGTAAATTATCAGAAATGCAGCATGTTTAATTATCTGCTATTATATGAAATATAACAGCAGAGTTTTCATAAGAGATGGTCCGGTTGATTTGCAGATGTATTTTTGATTGTGTTACTATAATGAAATTGCATGAATAAAAATTGAGTAATTTTTCAGGAGGCATTTAATGGAAAAAACAGATGTACTTGTTATTGGCGGAAGTGCTGCGGGACTGGTAGCTGCATCAACAGCTAAATCCCATCATAATGATAAAAGAGTAGTTGCTGTGAGAAAAGATCCCATAGCAATGATTCCCTGTGGTATCCCATATATTTTTAATACGGTTGGGGAAAGTAAAAATAACATTCTGCCTGATGGGCTTGCCACAAACCCCGGGGCTGAAGTAATTATAGGTGAAGTTGTCTCTATTGACAAAGCGAACAAGAAATGTAAACTCAGCGATGGTAAAGAAATATCCTATGATAAACTGGTTATAGGTACGGGATCAACTCCTTCGAAACCAGGCTGGCTTGAAGGAGCTGACCTTGAGAATGTTTTCACAATTCCAAAGGTAAAAGAATATCTTGATTCAATGCATGATGCAATGAATAGTTGTAAAAAGGTTATTACCATTGGCGCTGGTTTTATTGGTGTTGAAATGTCAGATGAACTTAACAAAGCCGGTAAAGAAGTCACGCTGGTTGAAATAATGCCTCACATCCTGGGCACAGCCTTTGATGAAGAAGTTGCTGTTGAAGCTGAGAAGGCTCTTCTTGAAACAGGAGTGAATATTATTACGGGTAAAGGTGTAAAAAAAATTCTTGGAGATGATGGTAAAGTCAGCGGCATTCTTCTTGATGACGGCACTGAAATAGAAGCAGATGCAGTTGTCCTGGCAATGGGATACAAGCCCAATGTAAAACTTGCAGAGGAAGCTGGCATTGCGATTAATGAAAAAGGATTTATTAAAGTTGATGAATACATGAGAACTGATGATCCCGATATTTTCGCAGCTGGAGACTGTGCTGAAAAAAGAGATTTTGTAACAAGGAAAATAAACACCGTCATGCTGGCATCTACGGCCTGTGCAGAAGCCCGGGTTGCTGGTATGAATCTTTATAAGTTGTCAGCGTTAAAAACATTTAACGGTACTATTGCAATTTATTCGACAGCAATTGGCCAGCATGGTTTTGGAACAGCAGGCATAACTGAAGCTCAGGCAGTAGCTGAAAACTTTGATGTTATAACTGGAGAGTTTACCGGTGTTGATCGTCACCCTGGATGCCTTCCAGACTCTCACAAGCAGATGGTAAAACTGATTGTATCAAAAGAATCAGGAACCGTAATCGGTGGGGAGGTTGTTGGCGGATTAAGTGCCGGGGAACTTACCAATGTTCTTGGTTTTATAATTCAGAATAAAATGACAATCAGTTCAATATTGACTGCACAAATTGGAACACAGCCTCTTTTGACTGCTTCACCAGCTGGATACCCACTGATAAAAGCTGCCGAAGTGGCTGCAAAAAAATTATAAAATAGTTATTGTCGGTATTCAAGACTGCAGGCAATGTTTGAAATCTTGAAAAGAAAAAGGGGCTCTTCCGAAAGGTTGGCCCCTTTTTTTATTTTATTAGAGAGTCTTTAAATGTCAGAAAGATATTTTAGACCGCTCAATCGCTCACCATGAATGAAGCTTTAAAAATTTTTAAAAGGCTTGCATGCGTCGGCTGGTGTCCGCGCACTTCTATATCTTCCACAGGGACTGCCAGCCTTCCTGGCGGGCCCTCTTCTCAAGTTTTTTGTTTCCAGGAATGCACACTGCATGTCCTACCCGTTCAAGCACCGGTATATCATCTGATGAATCTCCATAATACCATGCCTCATCCAAATTGTAATTGTTCTCTGCACAGTAGACCGTGACTCTTGCCAGCTTCTCTTTGCCATAACAGTAGGGGCCAGCAGGCTTTCCGGTGAACATTCCATCCTGCACCTCAAGCTTTGAACAGATTATATCATCCATCTCAAGGTCGGCCTTTACCGGTTTGCAAATCTCTGGTATCGCTGCCGAGAGAATAATCGTAGCTCCCTCACTTTTTTTGTGAGTAGTAATTTTTTTGCGTATCTCATCACGGACATAGTGTCTCAGTATGTCTTCATACATTCTGAGACAGAAGGCTTCAATCTCAGAGACCTCTATACCTTTGAGCCATGTGGCCATGTTAAGCATTATTCGTTCCGGTTTAATAATGCCGCTTTTAAAAAGGATATCACTGAAGACCCCTTTGGCCAGGTGTGTTTTGGTCAGTATCCCCTGCTTATAGGCCTCTATTGCAAGGACACGACCACTGGTAATGGTGAGTATTGTCTTATCAAGGTCAAAGAATGCTGCATATCGGGCCATATATATAATTTCTCTTATCGGTTATTTGTGAAGTAGTGATTGCCCGCGGGATTGTAGATGATGCGTATCTGATCGGGGGCAATGGCAATATCAAACTTTTTTCCGAAATAGAGCTCTCCGTCAATATGATAGGGTACCTCATCGGTAAACTCAATGGTGAGGGCATCGGTCTTGTAATAGTTGACGTCCCTTTCAAAGATATGGGTTCCCTTTGACACCTTGGGGAGGAGTCTCAGGCGTTGAAAGATGGAAAGTTTTTCAATCATGCAGATATCGAGCTGTCGGTCGTCTGCAAAGGCCTCGGGTGTAAGATAAAAGCCCCCGGCATATCTGCGGCCGTTTGATACAGTGTTGATGAAGCAGGGGCGTTCTATATGATTACCCCCGCTTTCAGACCGTATCTCTTTTTCTTTATACAATAGAATGGTTTTGATTATGTGCCAGATATATTTATGGGCACCGCCTTTTTTGACTTTTTCTCCACCATTGTAATTTTCAGCGGCAACCTGTGCATCAAAGCCAAGGCCCATACCGTTGTAAAAATAATGTCCATTGCAGATTCCCGCATCCATAAGGGTTGTATTCTCTTTAAAAAAAATATCCCAGTCTGAATCTTCAAAGGGGCCGGTCAGGCCGGTTATCTGAACAAGGTCATTGCCCGTACCGGCAGGAACAATGCCAAGAATTATATTCTTGTTTTTCATCAATGCAGTTGCAACTTCATTGACTGTCCCGTCTCCTCCTACTGCGACAATGTGCGTACAGCCTTTTTTAATAAACTGGTGGGCCAGTTCTGTCCCATGGCCCTTGTATTCTGTATAGGAAATCTCTGCAGCCAGATTTCTTTTTTTAATCGCTTCTTTTACCTGTGGAGAATATTTTTCGCAAAAACCGCTGCCAGCAACAGGATTGTTAATAAAGGCCCATTTTTTTTTCATGTTTTCACTGTTCCTTGTTTTCTTGTTTTTACTTTTTATACTGATTGCATGGTATTTTTTATCTTTTCAAGCCTTTCTTTAGTCTTACTCCTGATCGACAGAATGTTCCTGCTCTTTCAAAGTATCGAGCCAGGTAAGCACCGGTTTGCCCCAGCCCATTCTCTCCCTGTACCGGGACCATTGATTGTAGAGTAATTCACTTATCCAGTAGGCAATAAGAGCCAGAAGTGCCCCGGCAATAATATCAATAACCCAGTGATATCTCAGGTAGACAGTACTGAAGATCAGGGAAATGATCCCGGTAGTCCATAATGCAAGGGTTAATCCCGGTCGTTTAAATATTGAACGGTATTTAATGGCATAGAAGAGCGATATGAGGCAAAGGCAGACATGCATGCTGGGTAAACAGTCGGTTTTGATGCGTTCAAGATAGTTGAAGAGGTCTTTTTGGAGTAAAAAGAATGAAGGCCTGCCGGTAAGTTTCCGGAGAGCTTCTGACTGCACACCGCTGAGTGATTGCTGATAGACCGGGTATTCGGGATATTTATGATGGAGAGCCGGATCCATAACGGTGCGCGGTCCGACTGCCGGAAGGAAAATATAAGCCGTCAACGCGATGGCGAGAGAAAGGACCTGGGCCAGAATGACCCTCTGGCAGCCCTCGGCATTATTTTTTTGTATGAGATAAAAAAGGTAAACAAAGGGGTATAAAAAGAAGAGGCCGTAGGCAATCATAAAGTATTCAACTGCAATTGGATGGATAAACTTTTCCAATATGAGTATGGGATTGACTCCCAGTATCATCATATCAATTTTCATAAGTGCAAGATCAATGATTCTCTGATTTGGGTTAACGGCTCTGCTCCAGAGCAGAATATTTTCATAGATGACAGCAATTATCAGATAAGGAGAATAATGATAGAAGGCCTCTTTATAACTCGTAACAACATATAACAATCGGCCTGTTTTCATCAATTTCAGAAATTTCTTCATGTTGCCGATGGTATGGATTGCCAGTGCAATGAGAAGGGTGTAGAGCAATGTAAATAGATTGAATTCGGCTAACGAGTAACTGTCTCTGTAGAGAAAAGCGATGATCAGAAGTATAATAAAGTATATGAAAATTATTATGAATGCCGGAGATCCGTTTCTGAAATACCATGACTCTTTCACTGCACGGAAATTAATGTATTGAAAAATTGCCATTGTAATATTATTAACCAGAAAGAGAGGAAAATCAACTGTTTTTCCTTGTTCTTTTTTACTGTATACGTGTACCGGTTACACCGGGCAGGTGTTTGAAATTTTAAGGTTTATTACAACAGAAGATTTTTCAGCCGTCTTCATGTAGGCCTTTTCGAGGGCTGTGAAAATAACTGCCGGTTCGCCGACGACCAGGGTGCTCATGGGGCCCGGGGTTACTTCCAGGTCATATTCTTTCAGGGTATCGACAAAGGAAGTTATCACCGGTCCGAGGCTCCCGTCTCCAAGTGGATAGAGGCTTATTTCCATGCTGTGCTTCATGTTTTTTCTTCCTTTAATCGGGCTTCATTGTCGTTTCGGTAGAATATTTCGAACTCATGGGCGGGAAGAGGGTGGCTGAAGAAGTAGCCCTGGTACTGGTCGCAGTTCTGTTCTTCGAGAAAGGAGAGCTGGCGGGCCGT
>CAZPEK010000278.1:0-5247 GCA_964585555.1 uncultured Leptospirales bacterium
TCTGGGGAAAAGACACACCTAACTTTATCGGAAACCGAATTGGAGTTGGTCTCATTGTTGAAGCATTCGAGCTTCTTCAGAAAGAAGACATCACCATTCCCATGTTCGACGCTGTTTTCGGTCCCGCTTTCGGTATGCCTTCAACAGCAATCTTTGCTCTTGGCGACCTCGTTGGTCTCGATACTCTCGGACACCTTATGGAAAACTCTTACGAGCTCCTCAAGGATGACGAACGTCGTGAACTGTACAAAACACCTGCTTTCTTTCAAAAAATGCTCGATAACGGACAACTCGGAAACAAGACCAAAGAAAAGGGCGGTTTCTATAAAAAAGAAGTTGATCCTAAAACCTGGAAAAAAATTGCCAAGGTTCTTGACATTAAATCCGGTGAATACGTTGAGTATGACCGTAAAGCAAAGCCTGAAATCGTTAACAAAATCAAAGGACTGGCAAGTCTTGCTGAAAAGCAGAAAGCAATCCTTTATGATGACAGTGCTGAAGCTAAGATTGCATGGAAACTTGCTTCCCGTGCTCTTATCTACGCCGCCAACCGTGTACCTGAGATCACTGATTCAATCGTCGGTATTGACGATGCAATGAGATGGGGATATGCGCTTGAAGCTGGTCCTTTTGAGTGCTGGGACAACATTGGCGTTAAAGATTCAGTTGCAAAAATGGAAAAAGACGGCCTTGAAGTTCCTGCAAATGTAAAAGATATGCTTGCCAGTGGAGCAGACAGCTTCTACAAAATTGAAGGCGGAAAGAAAAAATTCTTTGATTTCGCCAGCAAAAGCTACAAAGACCTCGTACGAAGTGAAAACATGATTTTCCTTGCTGATCTGAAAGCAGACAACAAGGTTGTTAAAAGCAACAAATCTTGCTCACTCATAGACCTCGGCGACGGTGTCTTTGACATTGAGTACCACACCAAGATGAACGCTATCAACGGCGAAATTGTTGATTCAATCGATGAAATGGGCGACTACGTACTTACAAACGGTGTCGGCCTTGTAATTGGCAACCAGGCTCCTGGAATCCCCGGTGCTTTCTCAGCTGGTGGAGACCTCGGCTACATGGGCGAACTCGCAGCAGCCAAAAAATTCAAAGATATCGACGCTTTCATCGCCAAGGTACATAAAACTCTCTTCGGTATGAAATACTCTCCAATACCCGTTGTTGCAGCTCCTTATGGAATGGCAATCGGCGGTGGTTGTGAGTGCTGTCTTGCCGCAGATAAGATTGTTGCTCATACTGACCTTTACATGGGTCTCGTTGAAATTGGAGCTGGTCTCCTCCCCGCTGGTGGTGGATGTACCAACCTCTGGAGAAAAGTTATAGAGTCTGTTCCAAAATCAGTCAAGCTTGTTGATTACGGCGCATACTTCATCCCTACTCTGCTCACTATTGCACAGGCTAAAGTCTCTATGTCAGCAATGGAAGCACGAAACAATGGATTCCTTGGTCCCAAAGACAGAATCGTTTTCAACAAAGATTCTCTTATGGGTGAAGCCAAAAAAGAAGTTCTCAAAATGGTTTCTGACGGTTATGTACCACCTGCAAAAACCAAGATTCCTGTCATGGGTAGAGAAGCCCAGGGAATGATCCATGCTGAAATGTTCAACATGGCTTCAGGCGGATATGTGCCTCCTCACATGGAAATGATTTCTAAGAAAATTGCCTATGTTGTTTCAGGTGGAGAAGCCAAGCAGGGTACTCTTGTATCTGAAGATTACATGCTCCAGCTTGAAAGAGAAGCATTTGTTGAACTCTGGCAGACAGAGAATTCACAAAAAATGGCTGCACATATCCTGAAAACGGGTAAGCCATTGATGATGTAGTACATCATTATACTATTTTTTGGAGGATAACTATATGAGAGACGCATATATCGTAAGTGCTGTTAGAACACCCGGTTGCCGTAGAAACAGAGGTGCTTTAGCGCAAACCAGACCTGAGGAATTGATTACTCACGCAATCAAATCCGCGGTCGAAAAAATTAAACTTGATCCTGCAGTTGTCGATGACATGATGCTTGGATGTGCATTCCCCGAAGCAGAACAGGGAATTAACCTTGGCCGAATTGCTGTTAAAATGGCCGGTTTCCCCGATTCAGTCGGTGGCGCAACCGTTAACAGATTCTGTTCATCAGGCGTTGAGTCAATGGCTCTTTCAGCAATGCGGGTCATGACCGGTTTTTCAGAAGTAACGATGGCTGGTGGTGTTGAGTCCATGAGTATCGTACCCATGGGTGGAAACCTTCCCCGGCCTCACCCTGCTTTTGCAGAATCAAATCCTGAGCTTTATATCTCTATGGGTATAACCGCTGAAAACGTTGCAAACCGATACAACGTAACACGGGAAGAACAGGATGAGTTTGCTTACCATTCACAGATGAAAGCCGTTGAAGCTCAGAAAAAAGGCTATTTCACAGAAATCGTGCCGACTCCTGCGAAAAGATTCGTTGAGCAGCCCGATGGAAGCATCAAGTGTGAAACTTTTATGCAGGATTTCGATGATGGTGTACGAGATACCACTACCATCGAAGGTCTTGGAAAACTGAGACCTGCCTTCTCCAGTACCGGTTCTGTTACTGCTGGTAACTCTTCACAAACAACAGACGGCGCTGGCGCTTCTGTTATCATGAGTGAAGACGCGGTTAAGAAATATGGTCTCAAGCCCCTTGCAAAACTCAAGTACTACACTACTGCAGGCTGTAATCCCGATGAGATGGGTGTTGGACCTGCATATGCAGTACCCAAACTCCTTAAACTTGCCGGCATGAAAGTAGAAGACATTGGACTCTGGGAGCTCAACGAAGCTTTCGCGTCTCAGTGTATCTATTGTGCACGGGAACTTGGTCTGGGCGACAAAAAATTCTGGGCTTCAGACAGCCCTGACAAGATTGTTAACATCAATGGTGGAGCTATTGCCCTTGGACACCCCCTCAAGTTGCAGAGTTTCTTTTCAAAAACGGCATGGACACCCCCTCGGATGTACAGGTGCAAAACTTGCTGCTACTATCATTGCCAACATGCAAAGACTTGATGTCAAATACGGCGTTGAATCAATGTGTATTGGTGGTGGAATGGGCGCAGCGGTTCTTTTCGAACTGTGCGACTAATCACCTATTGATTATCACTATAAAAAGGGCTGCCTTCGGGCAGCCTTTTTTTATCAATGTATCATCAAATACCCTTCTTCAGATAAACCGCCTGTTTGCCGATCATTAATTAGCATCATATATACCGGAGGCATATAATGAGAGGCGCAGATCATACTGTTAACAGCTGGAAAAGTGACCAGATTAAGTATTTCAAGGAATACCTTGACACCTTTTCAAAGGGCTCAAAAGAATACCAACTGATTATTGATGGCATCAAAAGGCTTGAAAAA
This sequence comes from uncultured Leptospirales bacterium, assembly GCA_964585555.1. Lineage (GTDB taxonomy): Bacteria > Spirochaetota > UBA4802 > UBA4802 > UBA5550 > CAZHNW01. Next base: position 3,394 of record CAZPEK010000278.1, read on the forward strand.
AACCGATAACTCTCATGAAAACAACATCACTCGCCAGGCCGTACAGGTCCTCAAGGGGTTTACCCGGGAAACCCTGGATAAAATTCGTTCTGAATCAGATTCTGGCAAAACACATAAAAGCAGAAAGACAGGAAGAATAATACTGGTACTCGATGCGGTTGTTATTGTGCTGATTTTGCTTTTTTTCTTTGGAAAAAATTCGAAAACCCTCTATAAGTCAACAGTCGTCACCCTCGATTCAATAGAATATCGACTTTCTGTTACCGCGGACGAGGAAAGACCCGATGTTATTTTTTCCCTTTCAATAAAAAATAAAAGTGACCGCCCGCGAACGTTTCCCTTTAAAAATAAAATTGCCACACTGACAGTTACCTCATTAAACAGTGCCGTTCTCTCTCAGCCTTTTAAGCTCCATTCTTTTCCTTTAATCCTTCCCCCTGGAGATAACCATGTTGTCAGCATAACCTGCCTGAAAGATCAGCTTCACCCCGTCTCCCCGGCCAATAACAGAAAAAATAAGGGTTTTCTTTCCCTTTTGGGCAAAAGCAGCCCCTCAAATCCTGTAAATGCGCTTGCAGAAATATATTTAAATAATATACTTGCCCTTAACCTGACATTTACTTTTTGAGGAATACTATGAAAAACCGTCCGTCATGGGATGACTACTTTATGATGATTGCAGAAGATGTGGCAACACGCTCTACCTGCACACGCAGAGCTGTAGGTTCTGTACTGATAAAAGATAAACGAATCCTTGCCACAGGTTACAATGGTCCGCCTACCGGCATCAGCCACTGTACACCTGAAAACTGTCTCAGAACCATCAATAAAGTACCCTCAGGAGAGAGACATGAACTCTGCCGGGGCCTCCATGCCGAGCAAAATGCGATAATTCAGGCTGCCTACCACGGAGTATCTATAAAAGGGGGAATAATATACGTCACCCATCAGCCCTGCTCAATATGCACGAAAATGCTGATAAATGCGGGAATTAAAACGTTTATATTTAAAAACCCCTACAATGACCCTCTCGCTGACGAAATGGTTAAAGAAGCAGGTATTGAGCTCATCATATACGAACCAAAAGCCGAAAATAATTAGCTGAAGAGTTAAAAGTTCCATGTTTTGGGAACAATAAAGACCGCCCCATTGTCACACAGGGTAACAGGGTACAATACCCCCTTTTTGGAGAACGATATGATACGAAAAATATTTTCCCTGATGCTGATAATTTCATTTTCAGCTGTGCCGGCTCTGACAAAAGAAGAATCCGAAGAATTCAAAAAAGCTGTTAAATACTTTTTTCAAAGGAAGTATGAAATGGCAGAAATCCTTTTTCAGGAATCAATAAAACGGAATCCTGAAAACTTTAAAGCATACAGTTATCTCGGCGATATATTTTTAAAAAAGAAAAAATTTAACGGTGCATTAAATCTCTACAAAAAGGCAGTTGATCTTAAACCAGAAAATGCAGAGAATTTTTTCAGGATCGGCCAGGTCTACTATTACAAAAAACTGGGAGATCTTGCACTTGAAAATTTTCAAAAGGCCCTCTCCCTGGACAAAACACTTACTTTTGTTTATTACCACATTGGTCTGTGTCAACTCATGCTGAAAAGGGACAAATATAAAACCATAAACAATTGGGAAACATTCCTGCGCCTCGCACCTGAAGACCCTCAGTACGAGAGCATTCGCAGGGTGATTGAACTTCTCAAAGACCCTAATTTCAAAATACCACCACCGGGAAGTGATATATCAATAGAAGAGGCTCTTTTGCTGGGAGGCAGTACCCTGTCAAAAACCGACAGAAAAGCCCGGGAAAAAAAAGCTGGAAACGAATCTAAAAAAACC
>CAZPEK010000279.1:0-5223 GCA_964585555.1 uncultured Leptospirales bacterium
TGGTCTGTTTCAGAGCCCTTTGAGCGTTCATAGATTCGTCACGCAGCAGAACAGCCTTTAGAAACGCTTTTATATTATGCACACCTTTGAGCAGATAGCTGTTGTGTTCTCCTATGCCTTTGAAGTATGGTACCTGGTCTTCGGTATTGCCCTGCTGAAGGATTATCTGAAAAAAGATTTCTTCAAAAAAGAGTTCTACCTTTCCCAGTGGGGCTTTGTCTGCCCCTTTGTCGCCTTTGGCGTGCTCGGTTCATTTTTCTACAGTGTCACCGTTCAGAGCCCCATATCAATAGTTGTTAACGTATTGTCCATGGTAGTGGCATCGGCTATCTATTTTCTACTCTTGAAAAGACAGCTTGTATGCAGCGGAGTATTTGGAAGCAATAAAGATTTCACCTGTATTTTTGATCAACCGGCAGCAGCGGTTTCAGAATAAGACAAAGCGGTGCAATGCACCGCTTTTTTTATGCCCTGCCGGCCGGGTTAAACCGGGGACTTTAAAAAAATCAACACTATATGAAAAGGGGCATTTTTCTGAAATGCTTCAGATTCTTTCTTGAACGGTCTTTTCATTTTTTGCACAAAGGCCAATTGAAAATTTGGTGAAAACCCACCGGATAGTGAAGGGGTATTTGAGACTGCTTAATCGTTCTCCGTAAATTAATTTATATTTTGTTTTCTATATTTGTAGTTCAAAATTTTTTTAATTCTTCCCGAGTGACTGGGGAACTGATGCGTGCACCAATCAAAAAACTGCCCGATTTTTGGCGAGAAAATTTAAAAAAGCCTTGCATGGCAGGTACTTTTTGTCAATATTTTAACATACTGGTGACATGATGTAACTGCCATAAAGACTCATTCTGTCTCACGTGCCGGTTGGTGTTAAGAAACACCTAAATATCTAAACTTCCTTCACAGAAATACTATTCTTCCAGAAAGAAATGTTTCCATAAAGACCCGTATCGATTGTGTAATCCCCTGGCATAAAACTATTTAAAAAAAATTATTGCGTTCTGTCAGTAAAAAGGCTATAAACCAATAACACTTATCCAAAGGAGATCACTATGGCTGGTAAATTCGAAGTCTATACAGACAAAAAAGGTGAATTCAGGTTCCGTCTCAAAGCTGGCAACGGAGAAGTTATTGCTGTCGGAGAAGGCTATACGACAAAAGCAGCATGCCTCAATGGTATTGAGTCTATTAAAAAAAATGCCCCTGATGCTGAAATAGTTGAAGTAGATTAATTGTACAATCAATCCCCATGCACCAGACCCCTGCTGAGAGCAGGGGTCACTCGTTTTCGGCAGCAGGGCCTGAACATGTGAAACCCCCGCTCCTCACCCTGTTTTGTATTTTAAGGAGAAGAAATAATGAGACCATTACATATTAAAGTTGGCAGCGATACTGACGGAAATGTTCCTCTCTGCCCATGGTGTGAGGCCCCCCTGACAACAATAAAAGACTACCGGAGTCATTTAAAATTCATGTCAAACCTTCACGTCTTTGCATGCCCCCACTGCAACAAGGCCCTTAACGCCATTGCTGTTTCAAAGTAAACCTGCAAATAACGGTTAACCATCCAGATTTTTTTAACAGGCCCCACAGGGCAAGCATGCTGTACAATATGGTTGACAAAGGCTTTATGAGCCCAAAACCTGTGTACAGGTACAGAGATTTTAAATATACAAGCCACAGGTAACAAATATGAGCATTAGCAGCGTTTTTACTGAAATGGAAAAAATGGTTGGGAAGGATACCTTGAAACTTCCTCCCAACTGTCATGAAACGATGGAGAGTGAAATCCAGGAATACATCGAAGGCGAAAGCCTGACAGCCTCTTTTCCCATCTATGAAAAATATGACAACCCTGCGGGGGTAACACTGGGGGGATTTTTACCGGTATTTTTTGATCTCACCTTCGGGCCCCTCTCATACCTTCTCGCAAAACGACCAACGGTGAGCCTTGATCTCAATACATCTTTTATCCGACCAGTTACGGCAAAGGATGAAAAGGTGACCGTAAAGGCATCGGTGGTGCATAAAGGCAAATCATACCTGATTCTCGAGGCAAAGGCCTGGGTTGCTGAAGACCGCCTTGTGGCAACAGCATCTTCAAGAATGCGAATTTTATAGGCGGCAGGTTTCAGGTAGACAAAAAATCTGCTGCCCCGGCGAATCTATTTATTTAAAACATCCTTTAAGCGCTCGCGGCACTCACTGCAGAAGGCCCCGGTTTCCCGGTCAACAGTCTTTATAGTACCCTTCGCATCTTCCATGAGACAGCCGTGATTGGGACAGTGCCAGAGGCCAAAGGTATGCCCCAGTTCATGGTTTGCAACCTTAACCAGCCGACCGATAAAGTAGCGGTACGAAACCTTCCCCCGGCGAAGCCGGAAAGTTGAGACGACACAGGTCCTGCCCCCCACGGTTCCGAGGCCAAAGATACCCCAGTCTTTTATTTTTCCCTTACTGGTGGAAATATCACATCTCGTCAAACCGATGACCTTCATATATTTTTCAGGGGTATTAATTGAAAGGAAGTTTAAAAGCTTCTCAGCCCGATACCGGTGCCGCGGCTGATACCAGGCTTCCTGTGGCAGGGGTATCGCGGGCAAAACCTCGACCCTGAGGCTGTAGGCCCTGGTGATGCCCTTTTCAACTTCCTTTACAATAGCCGGATTAACCGTGCCGAAAGGCTGGAGGGCGATGACCGGGGAAGACTCTCGTGCCAGAAGAACCACTGTGATTGCAAAAATCGGTACAACGAAAAGTATTTTTTTTAAACGATGCATCAACTTCCCCCCAATATTCATTATCTTTTCTTAAGCCCCCGGAACGACAGCACGTCTTATCGAAAGTCCTTTCAAGTAGCTATTAAGTACCAAAAAATCAATTTCAAGACAATGGTTTTTTTAGAAAATTAAACCTAACACTGTTATTTTACGATTGACGAATTATGGGCCATGGTTTAAACAAATACCTATAAAAAAATTGTACTAAATCAGGGGAATTACAATGAGTGCAACAGTATACCATAAACTGAGAGATCTGCTTGATACTATTCCAAACGGCTATCCTTCAACTGAAGACGGTCTTGAGCTGAAAATTCTTGAAAAAATATTCACAGAAGAAGAAGCTGCAATCACCCTGCATCTGAAACTCGACTGGGAAACCACCGATGCCATAGCCGAGCGGACCGGCATGGATGCTGATTTTCTAAAAGAAAAACTTGCTGAGATGCAGTCGAAGGGAGAAATTTTTGGAGCAAAAATAGGCGCTGTTTCCCTCTACAAGCTCATGCCCTTTGTCTTTGGGGTCTACGAAATGCAGCTCAACCGCCTTGACAGGGAACTGGTGGAAATGTGTGAACATTACATGATGACCGCTTTCGGAGAAGAGTTCTATTCCCATACCCCGTCACTCCTGAAAGTAGTCCCCATTGAAGAAAAAATTCCCCGGGGCTCAGAAATAGAACCATATGAGAGCATTACCACGCTCATTGAAAATGCGAAAGCCTGGAGTGTCGGTGACTGTGTCTGTAAAACCGAAAAGGAAATTCTCGGTGAGCCCTGCAGCAAACCGAAAGAGGTCTGCATGGGCATTGCCCCTATTGAGAACTATTTCGATGACTACTTCTGGGGACGCGCTATTACCAAAGAGGAGGCCTTTAAAATTCTCAAGCAGGCCGAAGAAGCGGGCCTGGTCCATATGACCAATAACTACAAGGAAGGGCATTTTGCCATTTGCAACTGCTGCAGCTGCTGCTGCGGAATTCTCAGGGGCATGAATGAATTGAAACAGCCCGATGCGACAGCACAATCCAATTATGTTGCAGCAGTTGACGAAGACCTCTGTACCGCCTGCGGCATCTGCCTTGAGCGCTGCCAGGTACATGCAATTGACATGGAGGACTATGCGGCAATAAATGAGCGCTGCATCGGCTGCGGCCTTTGTGTGACCACCTGTCCGACTGAAGCGATTTCCCTGGTCAGGCGCAGTGATGAAGACCTCACCGAGGTACCAAAAAATGAAAAGGACTGGATGGCAAAACGGGAAGAGGCGCGAAAAGGAAACCAGGAGTATCGGAATCTTTTCAGAAAAAGATAAAAATTCCCCCTGTAGGAGACTTTTTTATTTACAGCAACAAAACTCATGTAATGATACACACAATACTATTACATGAGTGATGATATGAGTAATACAGAAAAATACAACGAAATACAACTGGCTGATGGCGAAAAGGGCGCCATTATCCAGGCGGACAGAAAGACCTACGCAGTGGCTCCCCATATTCCCTGCGGCATGGTAACCCCTCCCCTTTTGCGTAAAATTGCCGATGCAGCTGAAAAGTTCAAGGTTCAAATGAAGATTACCAGCGCCTGCCGAATTGCCCTCCTGGGACTCACGGCGGATGAAGTCGACCAGGTATGGGAAGACCTCGGCATGGAACCCGGGTACGCCACCGGAAGCCGTGTCCAGAGTGTAAAGGTCTGCCCCGGAACCACCTGGTGCAAGCGGGGCATTAAAGACAGCATGGCCATGGCCTCATGTCTCGACAGCCGCTACATCGGAAAAGAAATGCCTGGAAAAGTAAAAATTGGTGTCAGCGGCTGCCCGAACCAGTGTGCAGAAACAAGCATTAAAGACATCGGGCTCATTGGCTTTAAAAACGGCTGGCGCCTCGTTGCGGGAGGATCAGGCGGTGCGATTCCCCGCCTGGCAGTGGAGCTGGCGCGGGATCTTAATGATGAAGAGGCCCTTAGTCTGATAGAAAAAATATTCAGTGTCTATAAAGCTCAGGGAAAGAAAAAACAGCGCATTGGTCACTTCATAGAAAAAACCGGTCGTGATGAAGTTAAAAAACTACTGGGGCTTGATTAACCTTTTCGCAGGGGCTTCAGTAAATATTCAAGACCATTCAGCTTGATCTCGTAAAGGGTCGCCAGGAGCATCCCTAACTTCCCCTCGGGAAATCCTTTTTGATGGAACCATACCAGGTAAAATTCCGGAATATCACAGAGGATGTAATCCTTGTATTTACCAAAGGGCATTTTCATTGTTACCAGTTCTTTTAGAATTTCAGGATCCATATCATATCCACAGGTTTAATTTTTCTTTTTATTCCATGGTTTAAAAACAGAGACAAAAACAGTTATTATAAGAGTCCCATTCATCATGATACCCATGATGAACTGGCTCCTGTTTATTTTAAGATAGTGATTG
>CAZPEK010000280.1:0-2838 GCA_964585555.1 uncultured Leptospirales bacterium
TACTGAAGGAATGATGAATCGTGTTGAAATGGCAATCAGGGCTTATGACCCATGTCTGAGTTGTGCAACTCACGCTCTCGGCCAGATGCCTCTTGAAATTACCCTTGAAGATTCTCAAGGTAATATGATAGACCAAAAGAGAAAGTAGTTCCAGTGAGTAAAGACAAGATACTTATTTCTGGATATGGTAACCCGGGCCGTCAAGATGATGGCCTGGGACCAATTCTAATTGAAAAGCTGGAAGCTGATAATCTTGCAGGAATAGAACTGGACAGCAACTATCAGCTGAACATAGAGGATGCCTACGATATGGCGGAAGCCAGGGTTGTCTTTTTTGTTGACGCATCAATAGATTGTAAAGAACCCTTTGAGTTCAACAAGCTCGATGCTGAATCAACAATTACCTTTACGACCCACAGTATGGCTCCCGGTTCTGTTCTTGCTCTCTGCCAGGAGGTCTTCAATAAAGATGTTGAAGCCTGGGTTCTGGCGATACGGGGCTACGAGTGGGAGTTTGATGCTCCCATGACAGCTCAGGCTGAAAGTAATCTCGAAGCAGCTTACAGTTTTATACGGGAAAAGCTTAATGGTTTGGTGGAATAATATATCATCTTCGGATGATTAGTTCTGCTAACCGCAATTATAGGAGGAATTCTATGGCTAAAAAAATTCTGGTTATTGATGATGATCCTGATATTCTTGATTCAGTGAAAGCCATTCTTGAAGCAAATGGATATCAGGTCGCTACTGCACAGAGCGGAGAAGATGGAGTTGTCGCCTTTGATAGCGAAAATCCTGACCTGGTACTGTGTGATATGATGATGGAAAGTGTTGATCAGGGAGCAAAAGTTGCTCAGAAAATTCGAGAAACTAATAAAACTGTTCCTGTTTTCCTCCTCAGCAGCATCGGTGATGCTACATCAAGTAATGTCGATCCGAGCTCAATGGGTTTTAATGGAGTATTTCAGAAGCCGGTTAACCCCGATTCTCTGGTTTCTTCAGTTAAGAAAGCTCTTGGAGAGTAATCAGCACATCAGATCATAATTGAACTGATACATTTATACTGAAAGGGAGGCTCCTCAAAAGGCCTCCTTTTCTATTTTAAGTTTCAGGGTTTCCCCGCAGGCCGATTTCTTCAGCCACTGTTTTCATTCCTTCGATAGTTAATTCTATCAGTTCGCCGGTCTCCATTGAGAGCATTTCCGCGCCCTTTGTAATGACGTCACGGTTTACCCCAGCTGCAAAGGATTTATCCTTCCATTTTTTCTTAACCGATTTTGCCTTCATGTCTAAGACGCTTTTGGAGGGGCGAACCAGTGCGGTTGCCGCAACCAGCCCTGTGAGTTCATCAATGGCATAAAGAAACTTTTCCATTTCAAGTTCAGGTTTGATGTCAGTAAACATTTCATAGCCATGGGACATGATGGCCCTGATGTAGTCATCGGGCCAATCCAGGTCTTTCAGTATTTCCCCTGTTTTGTGGCAATGCTGGTCAGGATATTTCCCATAGTCAAGGTCATGTACAAGGCCAATGATTCCCCATTTGTCAATGTCTTCATTTTTGATGCCGGCAATATGCCGCATGACCGCCTCTACGGCCAGGCCGTGGCGGATGAGACTTTCGTCGCTGTTGTATTTTTTAAGCAGGTCGAGGGCCTGTTGTCTGGTTGGTGTCATGTGGGGACTCCTGATGTTTTTGTAACAAATACATTATATAATAAAGTAAAAGTCAAATAAAACATTCTTGACCTTTCATTTCCTTTACTTATGATAACGATTAATTGATCGTAAAAAAGTGAGGAATAATGGAATTCATCGACATCCCAACAGAACAGACCACTGCCATAACCGATGCCATCATGGGCTTCATAGCCATCGGATGCATTTTTTTTCTCAAGCGATTTGCCGATAAGAAACCCCTTGTCGTAAAAATATGGCAATCGGTTTTTCTAATGCTCAGCATTGCCGCCTTCCTCGGGTTCTGGGCCCACGGTTTTAAAATGACAAAAGAATTCAACGCCTTTCTCTGGTTCTTTGTCATGTTTGCCCTGAGTATCATGGTGGCTTTATTTATTGCCGGGGTGTATACCCATGACCAGGGTGAAGAGAAGGGCAAAAAGTTCTTCCGCCTTATGCTTGGAGTGGGAACCCTTTCTTTCGTTGTTATTATGGTTCTGGCGCAATTCATTGAACGATATTTTATTGTTTTTATCGCCTATGAATTTATCGCAATGATGATCTCTTTAGGCTTCTGCATAAAAATGACCCTGCAGAAAAAGCCCGGCATGGCACTGATGCTGGCAGGTATTCTTTTGACGATTTTAGCCGCGGTTCTCCAGGCGACACGACTAATTACTTTTACCCTGGTATGGGAATTTGATCACAACAGTGTCTATCACTTTGTTCAAATGATCGCAGTTCTGGTTTTCGCCCGGGGAATTAAAAAGTCCGTTCTCGCTGATGAATAGAAGAAAACACTCTGTCAAGTTTACAGGAAAAAGGAAGGATTTTTAAAAGAAAAAACATGCCGGTAAGATGAAAAGTTTTTGTCTTTTTAAAGTATCCATGGTACACAGGTACCAGACAATGTATGGAATAGTAAGATGAAAACTTTTTACAGCGGGAGTCTCGGGCTCTCTATTTTTCTAGGCCTCTCTCTTATTGTTGCCGGGTGCGGTAAGGCCAGTGATACCTTTGTAATCCTCTCTTCTCATGAGCATTCTTTTCTCGCCGAACAGGTCACTTCCTTCGGGAAAAAGCATGGAATGACGGTACGCTTTATCTATAAGGGAGACCCGGAAATAGCCGTCAGCCTTTCAAGGGATGATCTGCCCTGTG
>CAZPEK010000280.1:2848-5201 GCA_964585555.1 uncultured Leptospirales bacterium
ATCGCATCTGGCTTGACCTTGGGGATGATCAGGGAAGGGTAACCGGGGATACTTCGATTATGTATTCACCGGTCGTTGCGGGAGCAGAAGAAAGCCTTTTGCTCGAACGTCGCCTTTCCCGAGATAAACTGCTTTTGCCTCCGGGCATTGAGATAAAACTTCCTTCCCTGGTGAAGTCAGGAACAGGGGCAGTTGCCGCGATACGAATGTATAAAATATTGAGAAACTCCGGTCCTGGAGTAAAGCTTCCCTTTACCTGGCTTGAAGGAAAAGACCCCCGGGACTCTGAAATGCTCATTACAACTGAGGCTGAAATCCTGAGCCTTAACCGCGGCCTGGCACAAAGAAAGAAACCCCGGCGAGTGATTCTTTACCTTGATAATATGCTGCTCATTGCTGATTCTCCCCTCGGCCTTTTGAGAAAAAGAAAAAAAACAAAGGGTGAGTTTTTTCTCAAATTAAAAGATTATCTTCTTTCAGGGAAAATGCAAAAATTTATTATTAATAAAGGAAGAAGAAGCCCTGTAGAAAATTACCTGAAGATTGATACCCGGGATTTTCCCGATTCGCCGGGTATCAACAGAAACCGGGTTCTCACGCCAAGGCGCCTGCCGGTTCAGAAAGAATTTTTGGAAATATTTCAAAAAATTCTTCGAAGGGATAAAAAGATTTCCCGGTGCGCCCTGCTTCTTGACTTTTCTCAAAGCATGAAAGAGGGGGGGAAAAATCGTATCATGAATTCCCTGGTAAAAAGACTTGCAGTTCCTTCGAAACCGGTAAAAATCTACGAGCCGGGGGCCGATGACAGGTTGATTTTTATTCCCTTTAGCCATATTGTCCGTGATGAATTTCAAGCCGGCGGTCCCGACGGTTCTTCATCTTCTGCAATAATCGGCAAACTGGCACGTATTGAGCCAAGGGGGGCAACCAGTTTCTATGGTGCAATTCTCCATGGTCTTGAAAAAATTAAGAGTGGTGACAATAAGTCAGAAAATATATCGGTTATTTTGATTACTGACGGATCGAATAATACGGGGATTGATTTTACAGGCTTTCGGGAAGAGTACCGTGAAAAGTATCGCGGGATTCCGGTTCATGTTCTTTATTTTAAACATGCCGATCGTGACGAAATTAAAAAAATTACCGGGCTAACAGGCGGCAGGCTTTTTGACGGAACCGGTCAAATTGATGAAGCCCTCCGGGTTATACTGGGGTACCGGTGAAAAGAAAATTAATACAAAAGTTTATGAAGATTTTTTGCGGCCTTTCGGCAGGAGGGGCCTTCTTTGCCTTTGCCTTTTACTTCCTTCATCTCCCTTTTTACATAGCTATTACCGCAGGTATTGGCGGGGCTGCTTCCGGCTTTTTACTTTTCAGGGGTGAAGGGCGTAGAAAATTTTCAGTGAAGAAAAGACCAGATGTTAAAAAAGAAGATCTTGCGCGGCTTCTTAACAGGAGTTACGAAGAACTCGACAAAATTAAAAAACTTACAGCAGCTATTGAAAATAAAAACTTTAAATTAAAGGTCGACCGAATCTGTACTGCAATCGAAACTATGCTCGAAGGAATAAGACAGGAGCCGGGAGATGTTCATTATGTGAAACGGTTTCTTGAGTATATTTTTGAAACATCAATTTTGATTATCAGTCAGTACCGGGTAATTTCAGATGGTAAAAAAAACACCCAGGAGGTTCGGGACCTGATTCACCGGGCCGAAGAAATGATGGGTGAGATTAATGCTTCTGTAGAAAAACAGCATCAGAAACTTATTGAGAACAATATGAATGATCTTGATACCGAACTGAAGGTTTTAGAAAAGGTTCTGAAAATGGATGGATTTATTTAAATGAAACTGAGACTGATGGGCATAGCTGTTTTACTGGTTCTTGTTGCGGCGCTTTTTGTGGTAAGAAATTATCTTAAAGATCATGAGACAACAGAAATATCCGGTATCGTGAGTGAAGAGAAGGCCGGGATTTTTGAAAACCAGAAAGTCAAGGATATCCTCGCCCTTAAGTATGGTCTGAAGGTTTCTTTGATTTCTCCCCAGGGAAACAACTTTAACCGTGAAGAAATTTCTTTTATCTGGCATGGTGGAGAATATTATAAAACATGGATAGTTGAAAAAGAAAAGCTCTCTCTTTTAAAAGAGGAATCTCTTTTTGCTACCTTCCTGGTTTTTTATGCCTGGAAGGGGGAGGCAGAAAATCTTGAGCGTAAGGGCCTTCTGGTGAAAGCAAAAAAGGGTCCTCACTACCTTGATTTAAAAAAATTTGCCCATCGAATTTTTTCCCCGGGCCGCGGCCTCGCTGAGCGCCTGTCGGTAGATGGGCACAATTGTCCTGAGGTGGCT
>CAZPEK010000281.1:0-5192 GCA_964585555.1 uncultured Leptospirales bacterium
ACAGCTCGATGCCTCAATGACGACGCGCCTGAAGACTGCCTGTCCGCTGTCTAAAGTTATATACACCAGCGATCCGTAGTTGATGCCATCTGAATAAATTCGGTACTGTCCGGTGTAGCCGTTAAAGCTCAGGTTCTCTGCCGGGGTCACCTTTCTGAAGGTCAGCAGGTTTCCATCCAGGGTACCGAGATATATTCTTTGAGAGGAAGATGACGTGTCGACTAAAAGCAGCTGACTGCTGCTTCCGCCGAACTTCCCCCAGAAGGCGAACTTTGAATTACGCTGGTTGCGGTACTGGTTCAAAAATTCATTCAGCTCTGCATCAGCAAATGAATAGTCGGTGATATCACGTTCAAAGTGTATGGTGTTATCCGGGTCACCGTTAATCAGCAACCGGGCATCACCAAGAGACGTTCCGCTTTTTAAAACCAGAAAGCTCTTTTCGTCTTCACTTCCCATATAATCATAAAAGTACAGGTCTTTCTTTATATCAAAGTCAGGGATGTCGCTTTCAGAAAAATCTGCAATCGTCTCATCACTCCAGGCAGTACCGGTCTTTTTGATAAGTGATATGCTGTGATCGTCATTGTTCTCCCGGTGATAGAGAACCCCTTCCCTGCCGTCAGTGTTGTACTCTACGGCCTGGCCGTTGTTCAGCACCGTTGTGCCTTCTGACGTAATGTTGCTTAACGCGGCGTCATTTATTTTTACCGAGTCATCCGCGCCGGGGGAGACTGGATAGTATCCCGCCTCTAAGGTTGTTCCGGCGCTTCGTTTAAAGAGGCTGTTCTTTCGATAGATGAGCACCTCAGCACCGGTGCCGGAAAAGTTTCCCGCCCAGGTTTTTTCGCCCCTGCCGGCATGAAAGTTCACGTCGGTTTTATATGAAAGCTGGTATGTTTTCCCGTTAGCCGCAACAATGGATGATTTATCCCGCAGCTTCACCTCATCTTCAGGGAGGGGGGTACGCATGACCGTGTTCATGTCGGGCGCGACGCTCCCGGAGTTCAGGTTGTTATATACCCGGTAGCGAAAGCCCTCGGGGTCAGCCTCGCCGATCCAGAAGCAGTTGTCGGTCTTTGAATAAAATCCGATATCAGTGCGGCCGTCGCCGTTAAAGTCTCCCTGGAGCCACCGGGTGATATCTTTATTTTCCGGTATCTTTGAATACTTGATAAACTGTATTGAGCTGTCGCCGGTTTTTCCGAGCCACCATTGCCCGTCTTCACGATCTAAAAAGAGAAAGTCAGAATAGCCGTCACCGTTAAAGTCCCCTGAGAAACGGTCATTGCCGAAGAGGGCCTGCTGCGGTGCCGTAAAGGTCGCAAAAAGCCGCCACTGAATTTCAAAGGGCACGCTGCCGCTGTCGGACCGGTAGTTGGCGCCCACATACCAGTTGCCGTTTCTCGAATCATAGATGCTGATGTCGGTGCGCCCGTCACCATTATAGTCTCCAGAGAGAAAGTGTACCTTCCCCCGGTCTTTACCATATTCACTGTCGTCAAAGGTTGCCGTACTGTTAAAGCCGGTACCGGGATTGTAATCGTCGCGAAAAAGATTCTGAAAGCCTTTCGCGAATTTTAAAAACTTAAAACTTCCCCCCTCATTGGTCATGAGAATCCACTCGCCTGTGGGCTCATTGAAAAGCATGGCGTCAGAAAGTCCGTTGCCGTCATAGTCACCGGGAAACCATTCGCACTTAAATATATCGATGTCGCTCAGGTACTGTTTGCCGTATCGGCGAAAGTCAAAGGTCTTCCCGTTGTGTTCGGCAATCCAGAACTCACGCGTCTCCGGAAGGTACATGGCAATGTCGCTTCTTCCGTCTCCATTGTAGTCACCGGTTACGTTGCCCTTAAAGAACTGGATCTTCGCCTCAGAGTCGTAGCCCTTAAATTTATACCCGTAGGTCGGATAGCTGTAGCCTCCATCCTTTTTACCCTGGGCGGCCCGCCAGTATCCCGTCTCGGGGTTAAAAAAGACCATGTCGCTGATGCCGTCGCCGTTGAAGTCGCCTTCAAAGTACTTTGTTGCCTCTGGATTTACTTCCGGGTCATTGTACCGGCTGTTGGTCACCCGGCGCCAGAGAAGTTTTCGGTCGCCGTTTTCTAAATTCTGATAATAGAACTTCGGCTGTGTCGTGTGACGGTTCGTCTCAACGGTTTCAAGAAGAGGCCGCTTTGAATCCGGCGATGTTTCATAGACCATTTCATATGACCAGAGGGTGTCCGAGGAAAATAAACTTCCCCCATCCCAGCCGATATCGATGCGTTCAAGCATCCGTTCCATCTTCATCACAAAGCCCGGGGCCTTTGAGACATAGGCGTCATCGCGCTTTGTGTAGACAAACTTCACCCACTGCTTCGCCGCGGTACCGGTGCGGATGTTTCCCGTGTAGCGAATCTCTTTCAGGTATAAAATATGATTATCTTCATATTCTGAGGTATCATACACCGCGTACATATAGTTGCCGTTCAGGTCTTGAGAACGTGAGAAATTCCAGATATATGTTTTGTCGACCTCATCGGGCTTATATATTCGGCTTGAGCGGTTTTCACCAAAGGTGGTCACGGTACCCGCCTTGTCATAGACCCGCCAGATGCCCCCGCTTTCAATTTCAGAGAGAACCAGTTTCGAAAAGCCCGATTCGATCTCAAGGCGGTAGGTACCCTCTTCTGAGGTGGCTGAGCCTTCGACCTTTACCAGGCGTTTGCCGTTAAAGGTAAAGGTGTCCCGGTAATCGTAGTAGAGCTGACCGTTGCGGGTGGTCCGGGAAATTACCCCGAGGCCTGTGCCCATAGACCAGCCTATACCAACGAGGCCGTCGCCGCCGCTGGATGAATAGCTGAGGCCCACAGAAGGCTGCAGGCCGCCACGGCCCCCGGGTACGTCTATGGGGTATGACAGGTTGACCGTACCGTAATTGTTGATCTGTGGGGACTTGACAAAGGCGGCCCCGGATAAGGGATCAAGCTTCGGGGTGGTCTCGCCCTCTTTGTCTGAACGGTTTGTTGACGCGGAAAAGGCATCATTGCCGCTGGGGGCCGATGAGAGGGGTGAGCGGCCGGCGGGGGTGAAGTTGTTGCTGCAGGCAACTGCAGCAATAACAAGATACACAGCCAGCAATAAACACAGTTTTCTTTTCATTAGAGTCTCCTGTCTTGTATACGAACTGGAGACCCGCGACATAAAAACTTTTTAAAAAAACTCCCGGTTTTTAACAACCGGGAGTTTTACTATAACCTGATAAAATAAAATCAATTATCAAGTGGCTTAAAATAATAACCGACCCCGTTCACATTTGGTTTATCACCATTGACAGGATCATAGATGACTTCAGGAACAAATTCCGTTCCATCTCCATTATTGAATTCTCCATCCATTAACACATCGGGATCGACAAAATCGTTCCAGATACGAATGTTATCAATGGAAATTCGGCCAAATGTCGGGTAGTGTTTACCTCCGTTATATGTAACGGTATAAAGCTCAAACCAGGGTTTACAGTTTTGAAGGGCGGCACTGTCCAGATCCACATCAACACTTCCCAGCAGTGCACCATCCCGGTATAACTTGATATTAACACTACCGTCAATATCCTCTACACTCCAGACCATGGTAATTTGAAAAAGTTCATACAGACTGCCTGCACCAAAATTCTGAAGTTCCTTCAAACGTTCTACCCCATCAGTTACTATTTTGACATACTGATCCTGGGCAGCAGCCCGAGCCTTGCCATGGAACTCTAGATAGTCTTCCTTTGTGAGATAAAACCTTAAATGACCTTCCATTGCCGTATTATTGTCCTTGGTTCTATAGGGAGGATTAACAATACCCCAGAAAGACACGGCACCTTTACGAAAATCATGAGTAACGGTAGTAAAGGGTTTAATCTCAATTTTCCCCCAGTGTCCATAATGATCATAACGCATTTCAAGTCTCACCCCGTTATTAAGTTTGACAGGTTCAAAATGAGTCTTAATAGCAGAATTGACGACAGAATATGAAAAATCAAATGCAGGTCTGAATTCACTTCCAATCTCAGGACTTTTGATACTTGCAAGATTCTCACAGGTACTGAAAAACAATGGCCTCGGTCGTTTTGGCAGGCTAAAAAGTCCCCTGTCAAGGTCAACAAACACATTTCCCTCAGGAGGATAAGCCTTGTTGGTCAAATCAGCAAAGACTGGTTCCAGAGAAAGACCGGATTGAGATGATACCGATTCACCATTTTCCAGTATTCTGAAATAATTATCCTGTTCAAAAGGGCCAAAGACGCTCTGCTCAATAATATCAAGCAGTAAGTCTCCTGAAGAATAGTTTGATGAGAGGGCAACACCAAACCTATCGGTTAACTGCACATTGCTATCTGTAAATCCGTAAAAATAGGGATCATACATCCTTGGAACTGCAAGTTCTATTGTATTAACATTCATACAGAAGGGACCATTAAAGGCAGGCTTACTTTTGCCATTTACATCACTACAGGCAACTACAGCCACCATGTATTGTTGATGTCCCGCAAGATTATTTATCTTATAAATTTTCTTGTCACCAACAGTCTCAACAGTCATGTCAGTACTGTTACCGAATTTATCGATAACAAGAGGCCCCTCCCAGGGAAACTGACGACAATCTTCCGCAGTGGCTGCCGGTTTAATGACCCCATTCTCAAAAACATACTCATCATCTGTCACAGGACGAAAATATACTTCAAAGTAATCTGCGTAAGATGATGTGAGCTCAGCTATAGAAATAGACATTAGATTTGATTCACCGTTATAGGTTGGCAATTCAACACCCTGACCACCAGCAGGCTTAATACTGTCGACAATTGAAGCCCTGACAGTATAGTCCCGCTCTACCATCGGAGAGAAAAAGAAATCATCCACCGTGGCTCCAATAATGGCAAATTCATCATCAGCTACACAATTGTTGTCAATATCATCAATCGAAGCGTAGCTTTTCCCATTAAAGTAGTCCATAAAATTAGAGGCATCCGATTCATCCTTATTTATCCAAAAGGTAAGAAAATCCTTTCCCAAAAAAGGATCAATAACAGTATTGGCGTAAATACAACGAACCGCGGTATTAAAATCTGATGAACCGCTCTCCCGTTCTTTCATCCAGATGCTTTCACGGTATTCTGGTTTGGCCACAGTGCGTATATAGACATCAACAAAATCCCGCCC
>CAZPEK010000282.1:0-5186 GCA_964585555.1 uncultured Leptospirales bacterium
GGTACAACAATGAAGCAGGCGGGATCAAAAGAAGCCTTCATAAAGGTAGATTACCAGTATCCCCTTGAAGCCGCGCGGCTTGGAAAAGAAAAAGGGGCAGCCCGTTTTTTTGTTATTTCCGCCCTGGGCGTAGATCCCTCGTCAAAAATTTTTTACAATCGTGTAAAGGGGGAAGTTGAAAGGGATCTTGGCAGGCTTTCCTTCAAGGCTCTTCATGTTTTCAGACCCTCGCTGCTCACAGGAAAAAGAGAGGAAAGACGTTTTGGTGAAAACCTGGGAATCTTTTTATTCAGGGTTTTTTCTTTTCTTCTCGCGGGGCCCCTTGCCAGATATCGGGCAATTGAGGCTGAGACTGTGGCCCGGGCAATAGCGCTGGCTGCTGAAGGGGATGCTGAGGGGACAATTATTCATGAATCCCTCGATATGCAAAAGCAGGTTGATGAGGCCTGGTCAAAATGATGAGACTGCAGATATTCGATATGGAGAATCCCTGCCTTAAGGGCTGTATCTTTTATAAAACATCATTGTCTTTCATGAAATACTTGTTGTTAAAATCTTCAGGAGAAAGGGGACGGCCGAAATAATAACCCTGGAATTCATCACTATCAAGTCGGTGTGGAAGAACTGAATCTGAGCTTTTCATGTTCTTCGGTAAGCCCGAGGAGAACATATTTAGATAACCGTTATGTGCCAAAAATCGATAAAAACTAAAAATGTTTTTTAGGGATTACATGGTTAGACGTCTCATTATCTCTTGACATAATTGGCGCTTTATTCTATTTTCTATGAAAAATTAACTGGAAAATGAAAGTGGATAAAACTGATAAAATTTTATATGTTGTTTCCTCTCTGAGAAAAGAAGCCTATAGCTTTATTGAAAGTGAACTTGAGAACAATGGCGTCAAGGGGCTTTCCTATACTCATGGGGCCATTCTTTTTGCTCTCTATGATAGCGCCGGAGTCATGCGTCTTTCAGATATCGCAAGGATTATTAATCGGAAAAAACCTACGGTTACCGTTCTGGTTGATAAACTCGAACAAATGAAACTGGTTAAAAAGGAAAAGTCATCCTCTGACAGCCGGGTTACCATGGTTTCTATTACTGAAAAGGGGAAAAATCTTAACAGCCTTTTCGACACAATAGGCAGACGTCTTAAGTCGAGGGCCTTCAGGGGAATACCGGTAACATCACAAAAATTTCTAGCTGAACTGCTTTTGCAAATGGAAAATAATTTTCACGATTACCGGGAAGAATAACAATGGCGAAAAAAAAAGTATACGATGTACTGATCAGTGGGGCAGGTCCCGCGGGAATGTCTGCGGGTATTATTCTTGCCGAAAAGGGTTTTGAGGTAATTATTTGTGAAAAGGGTAAAAAGGCGGGTCCCGAACCGAGAGCTGAAACAGTCTATGACCACCATCTCTTTGATGAGCTGATACACCCCGGATTTATGAAAAAAGCAGCTCTTTATGAAACGGGAAAAAGAAAGTTCAACAGTCCCGGGGCTGTTAAGACTTTTGATCTTGAGTTAAGTAAAGGAAGAATATCGATAGTCTTTGAATGGGACGACCTGATAGAGGGACTGTACCAAAGGGCCAAAAAAGCCGGTGTTTCTTTTAAGTTTAATAAGGAAGTTATAGCTCCCCTGGTTGAAGAGGGCATTTGCCGGGGAGTGAAACTGGCCGACGGGAAAACTCTAACCGCCCGAACGACCCTTGCCTGTGACGGGCACCAGAGCCGTCTGGGCAGGGGGGAAGGTATTGCCTACCGGGAAATGAATTCGATAATTATAAAAAACATTGTTGAAAATTTTACCAGTGATTATGAAGGATTCGAGTATTTTTTTATTGCCCACGATGAACTTGCATATGCGAGAGACTTCCCTCCGGCAATCGGTTTTATCTTCCCCCGTGGCGGGGACAGGGCTGAAATCGGTCTTTATATTCCTTCGGCAGTTGCCCGAAGGATAAATCCGGAATTCCTTGATCTTGATGCTGAGTATGTACGTGATGTATGGCATAAGATAAAAAAGATGTATCCCCGCTTTTCTCATGCCCTCAGAGGAACAGAAACGGTCTTTGAAAATGTTACTGCCGTGCCTGTCGGCGGGCTGCACGAAAGGGCGGTCATTACTCCGGGGCTTATTTTTGCCGGTGATGCTATCGGCTTTGTAGAAGCGACAGGCGTTTCAGGCATTGTCACTTCGATGGAAAACGCTGTATTCGCGGCTGACTTCCTTTCTGAAAATAAGGGTGAAGAGTGGACTGAAGATTTAAAGAACCGCTATAATGAGGCTTTTGCCGCCAGTAAGCCCTTTGGTTATGTGAAAAAAAGATATAAAATGACAGACTTTTTTTACCGGATTGTTTTTGTTCTTTTCCGGTCAGCAAAAAGGATTAACCGGCACTGGTGGTTCGTAAAACTGATATATAATTTTAAGTAAAAGCGAAGTGACAATCATGAAAGTAAACAGAGAATCAGGTTACCTGATTGTTTTTCCTGCGGTGCATGTATCGAAAAATGTCCTGCAGACGCCCTTAGCTTCGGGGTGAAAGAAAGATAAACTTCCTCACCCCTAATCGAGCTTGAAAGAGTCTATTTTTATTTTTATGTCATGGGACATGCCGGCAATTTCATCTGAGTTTGCTGAGATCTCCTCGGCGCTTCCCGCATTGGCCTGGGAAATTTCATTGATGTAGCCAATTGAACTGACAATTTCACCAGCGGCATTTTTCTGTTCTTCAGCAGCAGAGCGAATTTCATCAGAGATGCGTATCGATTCTTCTGATTCAGTGACTACCACCTGGCTCGAAGCGGTCTGTTTTTCCATTTCGGTGCTGATATCCTTTATCATCTCGTTGATGTTTTCAACCCCCTTGATGATTTCTCCGATCGCATCAACGGTTTCGTGGACAATGCTGAGACCTCCATTGATTTCGTCTTCGGTCATCTTGATGAGGCGGTCAATGTCATTGACACTGGCAGAGGTCTGATCTGCCAGTTTGCCTATCTCATCGGCAACAACAGCAAATCCCCGGCCTGCGTCACCGGCACGGGCGGCTTCAATTGAAGCGTTGAGGGAGAGGAGGTTAATCTGGTCTGAGATATCGTTTATCATCCCGAGGATACCGGCCATTTCCCGGGAAGAAGCACTGACTCCTTCCATGCGCTGGTTCATTGAGGTAACATATTTCTGACCGGTGTGGGCATTTTCAGTAATGTTCAGTATTTTCTGGTTTGCCTCTTCAATTCGGGTGTCAAGGCTTCGGGTAATTGCGGTCAGCTCTTCAATGCGTGCCGAAAGGCGTTCCATGGAACTGTGCTGGGTTTCGGTGCGGTTACTGACCTTTTCCGAGCCGGCGCTTATCTCTTCCATGGTGGCACTTATCTCTTCTATTGACGCGGCCTGACGCTGCAGGTTGTCAGAGAAAGTGTCTGATCCCCTTGAGAGCTGGTTTGATGAGGCATCAAGTTTTTCTGATACGGTAACCAGTGACGCAAGGAGTTCTTTGTTCACTTCAAGCTGCTGCTCTTCGTGTTCCTGGTGGTCTTCTATCCTGAGGCGTTTTGCTGTTTCATTGACTCGATGTAAAAGTATTCCGAGGATAAAGGAGAGTACCATGGCGATACCCGTAGATGCCAGTATTATTCCACGTTCAGCGGGAACGAGCAGGTCAGAAAGGGCAAGAGATGTAATCATGGCAGTGAAACTGAGAAAAGAAATCAGTACCAGGAGCCATCGCTTTGAAAAAAGTGTTGAGAAAACAATGGGGACCACAAAGATAAAGTGGCTCGCCATGAATCGTCCCGGCGAACCGGTCCGTGCGGTACCCTGGGCATTATAGTAGAGACCCGCGATGGTCAAAATAATGAGAAGGGTTGAAGCGGTGTTGTAGTGACCGTAATAGAGTAATCCAATACAAAGGGTAAGCACAATTATAATGCCGAAGACCAGTATATTGAGGGATTGAAAGAGACCCCGGTCGGTGACGACATTCTGTATAATAGTAAAAACGAGGAGTACGGGAAGCAGGATAATATTAAAATAATAAAAGGTTTTTACCCGGCCCCTCAGCTCATAGGATTCATCGGCATAACGCTGCATTGTTTTCTGGTAGAGTGCTTTCATGTGTACCTCTTGTAAGTATTGTAAAGGAAACAGAAAAAACGTCAACTATAAGTATTTGAGATAACGTGAAATTATTTAAATGAAAGAAGGATTATTTTTGTTCTTTATGACGTTTTTTAATTTTAATATACTTTTCACGGTTTTTCTTGTTGAACTGATTGTGGTGGCCGATAACTTCCTTAATGCTTTTTCCCTGGAGCAATTTAACTATCATGGGGGCGAGGATAAACATTGCATCGTGATAACCGAGCTCAATTCTCTCTTCAAGGGAAGATTTAAAAAAGTCAAAGGTTCCGGCACCCTTGAAGTCTTCAAGGGGAAGGGTGGGATAGAGTTCAACGATTACCTTTTTTTCCAGTCAGGGTAGATGCTGTAGTCGAGGGTGTCTTCATGGGAAAGAAAAACTGTTATGATAATGTCACAGCCCGCGTCAAAGAGGGGCTTTACCGGCACCTTATCGACATTGTCTTCTTTGTAGAGGGGACTTTTAATGCCTCCGTCCATATAACGGTATTTTCCAATGGTTACCGGCTCATACATAAAGGGTATGCATGCCGAGGCGAGGAGCGCCTGGCTGGCCGTATCCTTATCAAGTGTATTGAGGTGGAAGTATTCCGGTTCGAGGGTATCTATATTATAGGCACATGCATAGAGTTCCGTGGAGCTTTTTTTTACATGATTGAGGGCCTTATGCTTTTTGATGACATCTGAAAGGCCTTTTTGAGAAAAGAGGTTGAGGTTCTGTTTCAGCAGGAAGTCACTGACCCCGTCAGAACGCTCCCAGTCTTCTTCAAGTTTCTGTACGGATTTTTTTAACAATTTCTGCATTTCCCTGAAAGAGGGGAAGCCCTTTGGTTTTTCATTTTTATCCTCTATGATGATTCAATTGTTTTTACAAACTCAAAAATGCCGTCTTCAACTTTTGAATATCCAATGCCTTCTGAAGCAACAAGTGCGGCTCCGTAAACAGCGTTCTCAAAATTCATAACATTCAAAGGCAAGTTAAATGTTCCCGCTGTGATTCTGCACCATATATCGCTTTTTACCAATCCGTTG
>CAZPEK010000283.1:0-1929 GCA_964585555.1 uncultured Leptospirales bacterium
GACTCCCCTGACAATAATTGGCATACTTATACCATCATTATTGGGAAAACTTTTTTTGCTGTTAATTCCTGAGATAGCAATAACCAAACCATGCTGATTTATTCCGGAAATACTTCCAAATATTGATGATGAAATATTTATGGATGCATACCTTCCTTTTGTATTTTCGTTTGAAGTGATTATTCCATCAACAAGGGTTGGTGCCCAGTCGTAGTTTCTTGCAAGAAAAGGAGTTGGAGTTGAATTAATATAAATGCTGCATCCCCCAAGATAAAAATGAGCCCCTGCAATGGACAGAGCTTTCTCTTCAGATATTTTATTCATGCTGACAAATGATTTAATCTCCGCAAGTATTTCAGGAAAATATTTTTTTAGAGTAACTCGTACCCTGGCTGGACTTCCCAGGGTTACACCCTTTAGACTTACAGTATCTTCCAATATTGTATAAATATTTGGATTTTTACTTATAAAATCAGCCTTTTGTTTTCCAATTGCCTTTGGATCGCCCTTCCATTCAATAAATTTCAAAGAAAAAGGTATCGTTTTACTCTCTATCGATAGAAGGTTTCTTTGATAGACTTCTTCTTTCATTCCAAATGTGGAAGCACCTACACAGCTTATAAAAAACAAAAGAGGGAACAGATAAATAATTTTTTTCATAATAAAGTTCATCCCCATATATTAGACTCCGGTTGTATATTGTTAAAATTACAAGCATTTGCAGTAACTTTTGGGAAAACAATTATTTGGATATACAGTAAAGTGCATTAACATCAACCGGCCCATAAGGCAGAATGCCACGCATGAGAACCTGCATCATTACACTGGAAGGTTAAAATATTGACAAAAAGCACCGGTCATGCAAGGCTTTTTTAAAATTTCATTTTAAAAAAACATAATTATCACCAGGAGACCACACAATGAACGAATGGTTAACTCCCGAATTCTGGCAGACATTATTAAAAAACACTGTTGAATGGGTTTTCACCTCACTTCCAGCAATATTGATTATACTGTTTCTTGCAATTATTGCGTTAAAATTGGTAAACAGAAGCATGTTTCGATTAAAAGCATTGATGATCTCCCGTATTCAGAAAGCCAGTAATGATGATGTCGTTGAAATAGAGAAACGGGTTGAAACGCTTATTGGTATTCTTACATCAACAACCAGAATTATTGTGTGGGCCATAATAACCATGCTGATTTTAAGAAAACTCGGCATTGATATTGCACCGCTTATTGCCGGTGCGGGAATTGCCGGTCTGGCGGTTGGTTTTGGCGCTCAGGAGCTTGTACGCGATGTT
The DNA here is from genome assembly GCA_964585555.1 of uncultured Leptospirales bacterium. Taxonomy (GTDB): domain Bacteria; phylum Spirochaetota; class UBA4802; order UBA4802; family UBA5550; genus CAZHNW01. Next base: position 1,305 of record CAZPEK010000283.1, read on the forward strand.
ATTTCAGGATTTTTCATACTCATGGAAAATCAGGTGCGGACAGGTGATGTTGCAATACTTAATGGAACCGGTGGTCTTGTCGAAAGTGTTGGTTTGCGCACCACCGTACTACGGGACCTCTCCGGGGTGGTCCATGTGTTTCAGAATGGAAAGATTAACACACTATCGAACATGACAAAAGAATGGTCGGCCATGGTCTTTGACATTGGAGTGGCGTATAAAGAAGACACTGACAAAGTTACCGAGCTAATGCTGCAGGTATCCGAGGAGATGTGTGCCGACCCTCAATTTGCGGCCGACATCATTGAGCCAATGGAGGTTTTTGGGGTTGATAGTTTTGCAGACAGTGCCGTGATTGTCAAGGGACGTCTGAAAACGAAACCAATCAAGCAATGGGTCGTGGGACGTGAATATCGCCGGCGGCTTAAAAAAATTTTTGATCAGCAGAACATAGAAATACCTTTTCCACATCAGACTGTTTACTGGGGAGAAGAGATCAAACCGTTGGTTCTGCAAAAGAAGAATGAATCCTGAGATAGAAGCAGCTGGGGGAGATTGCGCACTTTACTCGGTGATAATATACCATAAAAATTCAAAAATAGCTACTATAAATCGGCACAATAAG
>CAZPEK010000283.1:1939-5159 GCA_964585555.1 uncultured Leptospirales bacterium
CGGTGATAATATACCGGTGGAACTCAACCAGCGCATGCCCCATTCAAAATAAAAATTAAGGTGTTATCAAAATGTTGCTAAACAAAAAAACATTACTTTTATCAATAATATTAATGTCTTTTTCTATCTCCTGTAATTTAACCAGGAATAGCAAAAAAAGTGATCTCAATTCAGAAGGATTTATTACAAATCATATCTATAGAGTAATTTCTGAGGGCAAGCCTTATGAAAATGAAAAAGATAAAAGAAAAAGAAAAACACTATCACTTAAACATGCAATTCTCAGCGCGAAGGCCACAATATTTAATAACTTCTATAGTTATCACGTTGAAGGAGGATTCTATGCTTTTCCCTATGAATATAAAAGAAAACATCGAATGCATTATATTAGTAAATACAAACAAGTAGTTGAAAACGGGCGTATTATAAAAGAAAAATATGACGACAGACAAAATTGTTATATAATTTATCAGGTGGAAAAAAAGGGGCTAAAAAATTTTATCATGCTTGATGATTTTAAAGAAAATTAGATTTTTACGGAGAAGTATGCAACTGTTTGAAATAGCATCCATATTGATGGTACTTACAGCACTGTTCAGCTATATAAACTACCGTCTGCTTAAAATGCCTACAACAATCGGCGTGATGTTCATCGCCCTCATAGTCTCTTTGGGTATCGTCGCACTCAGCTGGACCGGTATGGATATCGGCCAGGCCAGAGTTTCAGAAATTCTCGAGGCTATAGATTTCAATCAAACACTTTTGCACGGGATGCTGTCATTTCTCCTTTTCGCCGGAGCAATGCATATAAAACTTGATGACCTCTCAGATCAGAAATGGGCGGTTTCACTTCTGGCAACAGTCGGTGTAATCACATCAACTTTCATTGTTGGAACTCTAACATGGGCTCTACTCGGTTTTCTGAATATTCCCGTTTCATTTATCTACTGCCTTCTCTTCGGTGCACTGATCTCACCAACAGATCCGGTTGCAGTAATCGGAATTCTTAAAACAGCCGGCGTGCCGAAAAGCCTTGAAACCAAAATTGCAGGAGAGTCGCTCTTTAACGACGGAATAGGCGTAGTGGTCTTTATAATTATACTGGAACTTGCACTTGGGGGAGGAGATGTTACTGCAGGGAGAATAGCCATGCTCTTTGCAAAAGAAGCACTGGGAGGAATTCTACTCGGCATGATAATAGGAGTTCTTGCATACCAGATGCTGAAAAAAGTAAACAACTATCAGGTGGAGATTATTATTACTCTGGCTCTTGTTATGGGTGGCTACGCACTTGCCGACCGGATTCATACATCAGGTCCGATTGCCATTGTTGTAGCGGGTCTCCTCATAGGTAACCACGGCCGAAGATTTGCAATGTCCGAAAATACCAGGGTCCGTCTTGATGATTTCTGGGAGCTCATGGATGAGATTCTCAATGCACTCCTCTTTATGCTCATTGGACTTGAAGTTCTGGTCATGCCCTTTACTCAATCGCTCTTTACTGCCGGACTGCTGGCAATTGCCATTACCCTCTTTGCAAGATGGATCAGCGCCGGCGGTGCAGTGCTGCTGATGAGTCCATTCAGAAAATTCAGCCCGGGAGCTATAAAAATTCTAACCTGGGGAGGGCTGCGCGGAGGAATCTCTGTTGCACTTGCATTATCAATACCCGCCGTTCCGGAAAGGGCTACGATTATTACTATAACCTACATTATTGTTGTGTTTTCAATTGTAGTCCAGGGTATGACTCTCGGGAAACTGGCTAAGCGCTGCTGATTTGCGGCGCTTACTTTTGATATATAATAATCTGCATTGCCACCAACCAGCGCACACCCCATAATACATCTCTACGGATTTATTTACAAATATTACTATAAAATTTCCTTTCCATTAAATATTTAATAAGGTAAAATTGACTACTGTTAACAAACAGTATTTCCAGTTCACACTAAAGAAAACCAAAAGGGGAGGCCTCCTATGAAAAGATTTGCACCTGTTGCGGCAGTTACAATACTGGTTCTTTTTGTATCCTGCGGCGGTAAAAACTATTTTGAAATGATTAAAGAACCGGAAAAAATATTCTACCAGGGAAAATACAAGCAGGCTGCCCGAATGCTCCTTGGGCAGGTCAATAAAAGCGGGATAAACCAGCTGATTTTTCAGATGGAATGCGGTTATATGCTTCATGCCGGCGGGGACTACAAAAACAGCAACAAGGTACTCCTGAAAGCGGGCAAAATAGCCAAAGTAATACCCACCAGTGTGACCAAACAGGTCAAATCTCTCCTTACCAACGAGTCAAAAAGCAACTATAAAGGTGAAGATTTTGAAAAGGTCCTGATTCACATGTACCTGGGGATAAACTTCCTTCAACTTAAAAAATATGATGAGGCGCGGGTTGAGTTCAAGAAGGTCAACGAAGAGCTCTCTAAAATCAAATCCGAGGGAAAAGCCCGTTACAAGCAGAATCTCATGGCCAAATACCTGACAGCCATTGCCTATGAAATCATCGGCGAAAGAGAAAATGATGAAGACGACCTGGAATATGCATACAAAGAATACGAACAGATACATCTGCTGGCTCCCGGACTGCAGCCAGTCCATACTGACCTGCAGCGCCTTGCCAAAAGGCTGAAATATGCCGATGACTATGGAAAATGGACCAGGAAATTCGGCAGAAAGTACCTGGGAGGCAAAAATACCGGAGAAATCGTACTCATTTTCCAATCAGGCAAAAGCGCCATAAAGAAATCCCGTGGCAAGCTCCTTTCTGACACCGGCATGAATGTTGCCATCCATGTTTCTCTTAATTCTATCAGCATGGCTCAGGGGGTTACCACTGCTGCCGTTCTGATCGCCCTGCAAAAAGCCCATAACCCGATTCCCCGGTATGTCGCCAGAACTGACAGAGTCAAAAGTGTCCGTATGAAGATAAATAACCGGGTTTACAACACCTATATGCTTGAAGACATCAGTTCAACTGCTGTACAAAACCTGAAAGATGACTACAAAAGGCTCAAGCAGAAAGTTGCCGCCTCTATTGTCGTTAAGGCAGTGGCATCCCTTGCTGCAGGTATTGCGGCAAAACAAATAGCAAAAAGTGCCGGAGCCGGAGCCTTCAGTGGACTTATCGGAACCCTGGCGGGGGCCGGAACAGGCGCAGCCCTCTTTTCCTCCATGGGACCAGATCTCAGGTGCTGGCACACACTGCCGGCAAAAC
>CAZPEK010000284.1:0-2064 GCA_964585555.1 uncultured Leptospirales bacterium
CACTCGACCCGAGCAGCACGATCTCATCCGGGTCACCGGAGACGGTGGAATTACTCCATACCTGCGCCGATACCGGCAATGATAATTCTGTGACGCCTGAAATTTCCCAATAGCGAATCAAACAGATATGTAATAAAATCCCATCCCGCACCCATAGTTGGTGTTATTCTCCCTGAAGATACCGGTTTCACCTTTACCGGAGTTTTCTCGTCAATAATACTTGAGAGACGTGAAGGTTTTCCACCATATTTTCCCATTTTGTTAATTTTTCCTTATTCCTTCCTGACTGGATCAATCCATGCTGCAAAAAAGATAAACCTTTCATTTATTGCAACAATAAAATAGGATTTTTCAAATCTGCACAGCCCCACCCATATTTACCAGCAATGATACCATTGAGGCACATACCCTTCAGGATATAAATACATACTGACTTTTTATGCCTTTTACTTCCTTTTTTATTTTTTTTAAATTAATTGTAAAAAAACCAAAAAAAACAACTTTAAGCACAACAAGCTGAAAAACGATTATAAGTAACCATAAAACTAAATAATCGCCTCTAATCGCCTCTAATCAACCTCACTGGATATTCAGAATTAGACGAATCAGAGAATATCTACGAAGAAATTTATATGCTATCAAGGATGATGGCATCAGCTTTCAAGGAGGAAGAACATGATAATAAACCACAATGTGGCTGCGATATTCTCGCACCGAACATTGAAATTCCACGACTGGGCCCTTACCAAGGACATCGAGAAACTCTCTTCAGGTATGAGAATCAACAAGGCGGGCGATGATGCGTCTGGCCTCGCGGTTTCTGAAAAGATGCGTTCACAGATCCAGGGACTCAGACAGGCGGAAAGAAACACAGAAGACGGTATGTCGCTGATTCAAACTGCAGAAGGGTACCTTGAGGAAACTCACAGTATCATTCAGCGTGTCAGAGTACTTGCCGTACAGGCTGCAAACGGTATCTACACAGCTCAAGACCGCCAGCTCATTCAGGTTGAGGTTTCAGAACTTGTTGATGAAATCGACCGTATTTCTTCACAGGCTGAATTTAACAAAATGAAGCTTCTGACCGGTTCATTTGCGCGACTCCATCCCACGGCATCAATGTGGTTCCATATGGGTCCCAACATGCACCAGAGAGAACGTGTTTTCATTGAAACCATGACCAGTGCCGCTCTTGGCTTGAGGAATCCTACTGTACTTACCTTTATCTCGATTTCTACACCGGGTAAAGCAAATGCAGTAATCGGTCTCGCTGATGAAGCTCTTCGCAACATTTCAAAACAGAGAGCTGACCTTGGCGCCTATTACAACCGTCTCGAACATGCGGCAAAGGGCCTTATGAACGCCTATGAAAATGTTCAGGCATCAGAAAGTCGTATCCGTGATACAGATATGGCAGAGCAGATGTCATCATTTGTCCGCTACCAGATCCTGACGCAGGCTGCCACTTCAATGCTTGCCCAGGCAAATACAAAGCGTACTGTCACTATTACAATAGTCTTGAGCCAGCGTCGTAGTACCATTCAATACCAAAAAAAGGCCGGTCCTCCCACCGGCCTTTTTTTAATTAATTACATGATGACACTGGTGGTCATACAGGGCTTTTTAAAACTTTTGCTGTTTTTTCATCAGAGCAGTTAGAAGCACCTAATTACTCTGATGAAAAAGAACAAAAGAAAAGGAAGTTTAAAAATTATCTGGAAGTAACCACAATTTTAAAATTCCTCATTATGACGTAGATTTATCAGATCTATTCTTTTTACAGCTCATGCTCAAGGCACCTTCAGGTATACCACTGTCAAGACTCAAGGCCCCATCTTCTTCAGAGAGCTTTGGAACAGAGAGCCATCCTTTATCAAGGTTTGGAAATCTTAAATGAATTCTTCCAATAGCCTTTTGGAAATAATTTCTTGTAAAAGGATTCCCGGTTTTCCTTGCCAGGCTATAAAGTCTTTCTGCTGCCACCGGAGTTCCACAATTACCGAGAGACTGGATGATCAGAGGAAGAAGCTCTCCATCAATTTTTGATAATTCTTCCAGTAAAAA
>CAZPEK010000284.1:2091-2537 GCA_964585555.1 uncultured Leptospirales bacterium
CCTCCCTGGAATTCACCAAAGGCTCGAATGACAGCCTTTTGCACATCAGGTTTACCTGATTCTCTATATAATTTTTCAAACAATGGCAGAGCAGGATCATAAAACCCCAGGCCAAGAATCTCTATTATAACTGTTATTTCTTCAGCTTCCCTGCAGGCATCTTTTTCAAGCATGGTGCAGAGATGCTGCATCCCCTTAGTACCGAGATGACGAGCTGATTCTATCTGTACAAGATAATTTTCGTGTTTAAGAGCTCCTTTTATCACAGCAGTGATTCCACGCTTTCCTGAATATTCAGTTGCAAGAGTCTTGATTATATTTACAGCAACTCCTGGTACTTTCTCAGTCTGAAGGTTATCGATAAGTCTCTGCTGACTTTTTTTAAAATTACTAATCTCATCGACTATGAGTAAAAGATGATCAATTTTTTCTATAAACCGTTCCCT
>CAZPEK010000284.1:2547-5152 GCA_964585555.1 uncultured Leptospirales bacterium
GCCAACCCCCGCCTGCCAAGCATAAAATCTATCGATCCTTCTGCTGCTTTGATAATCTGGCTCCTTACTTTATCATTTAGAAAAGAAAAAGCAGAAGAGAGCGAATCAGTGCGAATAGAAATGATTTCATCGAACACCGGATCTCCAATTTTTACAAAAAATGGATTATCTTTTTGTTCAGACATATAAGAATTCTTCCTTAAAAGCAGTTCATTTTCAGAGGATGAATAATATTTAAGCTGTATAAGAAGACAATCTCTGTCTTCACGAATATCTCTACCCGCAATAATTCCTATGCCCTTGAAAGAACCGAAAAAACGGGGATAGTTGAACAGGCCACCCTTCGCCAGGGTACATCCATACTTTTTTGCTACTGCAGCAAACATAGTGTTGATTTTTCTTCTATCTCTGATATTTACAAAGACAACAATGCCAGTCATCCCCACACTGAAGAGAATAAAAATTACAATTATTATTATATTAGAAATATCCATGTCTGTTTTGAACAGGGCTTTTTATATATTAAAACAATCAATAGAACCTGCAGATAAAACAGACAGGTTTTGTCAGCGGTTGTTTCCTTTTCTTATTCTGCTAAAATAATGATTAAATGTATCGCTCCTGCAAGGGTTTTTTACGCACTTGCCATAAAAATTAACTCCGAGCAGTTAGAAAAAACTAACTACTCTGACAAAAAAGTTTATTTTCAGCCTTCCAAATTCGTTACTTCTCTATAAACCGAAAGAGGAGAAGAACATGAAAACCAGCAGAAGAATCTGCCGCCCGGGACTAACCTATCAAATCCGCTCACGATGCATAGAGCTGCGTCCCATGCTTAAAGAAGACAGAACAAAGGAATTGATGCTCCAAATAATTGTATGGGCACAAAAAAAATATAGATTCGAACTTCATGCCTTCGACATTATGGATATTGATTTTATTTTTATCATCAAAACTGTTCCTGATGGAGAAACCATCTCCCGTATCATGCAGTACATCAAATCACAATTTGCCCGGAGATTTAACGCACGCCACAGCAGAACAGGCCCTTTCTGGAACGAACGATTTCACGACAAAATAATCGACTTCCTGCCCCAACCTGCAATATCATTTATAAAAATTATAGAAGCAATCCGAAAAAAAAACAACAAATACAGCTGCTGGTGCAGCAATGCAATGATCAAATGCATTAATCATAAAAAAAAGATTAAAAAGGAAGTTATGGCGGGCATACACATTTCACATCACAAATTTTTCAATGTATTAGGAAGTTCACTCAAAGAACAGGCTGCACAATTGATAAAAATGGATTATCTCTTTCGTGAGCTTGATGCGTAAACAAACTGCTTAACACCAACCGGCACATTAAACAAAACAACTTTCCTCTCCACATGTTTCATGATACCGGAATATTAAAATATTGACAAAAATCACCAGCCATGCAATGCTTTTTGGAACTTAGGATACAAAACATATATCTTCACCTCAGGAGCTTTCATGAAAAAGCTATTTCTTTTGATATTAACCTGCATGCTTATCAGCTGTGGTTCTGCAACCATACATCATCACGTACGAGCCGGCAGAACCAAAGAAATCAAAAAGTACATAAGTTCCGGAAAAGATCTGAACAAAAAATGTGAAAAAAGCGACTTTCAGAAGAGCGATACAATAAGCACAAATCTCTATAAAGGAGACTCACTCCTGGGAACGGCCATCAGATCGAACAAGTATGAAATAGTAAAGATGCTTATCGAAACCGGGGCAGATTACCGTGAGAAAGAAAAATACAATAAAAAGTCCTATCTCTTCATGGCAAACAGGAGCATGGATCCAAGAATCATTAAACTCCTGATTGAGAAAGGCCTCGATGTCAACCACATGGACAAACTGGGACATACAGCCCTTTTAGAACATATAAACAGCGGAAATGCCGCTACGGTAAAACTCCTTCTCCAGGGCGGCGCAAAACCTGACATGATCGACTGGAAGGGCTGGCCATATATCTTGAGAGGGGCTTTATCTGCCGGTGATATATCTGTGCCTATTTTCAAACTTATGGCTAAACATGGGGTAAAATTAACAGCAAAAAATAAACAGGACGAACAGGCAATTCATTATGCTGATCCCATAGAAGTTGCCTATCTTGTGATGAACGGTGTAAAAATTGATGCGGAAGATACCTTTGGCAATACCGCGCTGCACCACAGGGCCGATGATAAGAACGCTAAATATTATTTGCAGATCCTGAGTTTGCTCATAGATAAAGGAACCAATCCCAATCATAAAAACAAAGACGGCCAGACTGCCCTGCATTTTGCCGCTACACGGGGAACAGTTCAGGGTGTTATGCAGCTTATCGCAAAAGGTGCCGATGTTAATGCCCGGGACAACAACGGGAACACGGCACTGCACTACGCCTACCTGCACAGGAGACAGAAAACTATTAAGACTCTTCTAAATGTCGGTGCAAATCCACGGATTAGAAACAAGGCGGGGCGCTACCCAAATCAAATGAGAAAAAATGACAGAAGGTACTACAGAAGGTAGAAACAGAAACAGGTGTGAATGTTTAATTACCCCTTTGAAACAGGAGAAACATTCTCTA
>CAZPEK010000285.1:0-3456 GCA_964585555.1 uncultured Leptospirales bacterium
GAGGAAGTCAGCGCATCAATAGAAGGAATCTCAGACCATGCGGTTGCCCAGGACAGCCGGGTCAAAGAGAGCCAGGGCATCCTGATGAACTACATGGAATCTTTAAATGAAATTACCACTGCTTCCCGTGAGGCGGTTAACCTGAGTCATAACAGTATGAGCCTTACCGAAAAGAGCCGTATGAGCCTTGATGAAATTGTAACCGGGATGACCCGTATTCGCGAATCCTCGGGATCAATCAGGGAGATTTCCGTAATGATTAATGACCTGGCGGAACAGACCAACCTCCTTTCACTGAACGCCTCTATTGAGGCTGCACGAGCCGGTGACGCGGGAAGGGGATTTGCCGTGGTTGCCGAAGAGGTGGGCAAACTGGCTGACCGTTCCATATCCCAGTCAAAGTCGATTCAGAACATTGTTGCTGAGACCGTTGCTGATATAGAAACAGAAATGAATGTTATCATGAATTCTTCACAATCTATTATGGATGTTGAAGATGCGGTGCAGCGTCTTGGAGAGGCAAATGTGATGATTCAGCAGCTCTGTGAAGAACAGGAAACCCACACCGGCAGCATTCGCAATAACATGGAGACTATCGCCGGCGGAGCCGGGGAAATTTCAAATGCCACGGGAGAGCAGAAAATTACAGTAAAGGAAGTTAATTCAGCCCTTGATGATCTGAATACTATCATGTCTCAAGTGGTTGCCAGTACCGAAGGCATCACCGCGTCATTAGGGGACTTGAACAGCCAGATTCAGCAGCTCAGCGGTCTTCTACAGTAAACCCTCACCCCCGGCCCTTCGGGCCACCCCCTCTCCCATTAAGAATGGAAAAAAGGAGATGGGGAGAAAGACGGTACAGTTTCATGAAATTGAAGCAGAGGTCTTGGATAGCTTATTTTGAGAGTCAGCCAGCATCATGATAATGAGCCCTCTCCTTTTTTCAACTTTTAATGGGAGAGGGCGCGCCATAGGCGGGGTGAGGGCATTACGCAGCCAGGGAGTTTATGAAATATAATTGACCTGCTGGTAATTTTCATGATAATAAGCCTGTTAAATACAGGAGAATACCATGATAACTTTACGACAAAAAATAGCCTACGGCACGGGAAATACCGGCCTGGCAATCGTCAATATCGTTGTACAGTCCTGGCTGCTTTTTTTTCTTGCCCCCGGTAAGGGAAGAATATTAATTCCCGCATCTATTGTCGGTATGATCTGGTTTTTCGGACGGATCGTTGATGCGGTCAGTGATCCCCTGGTGAGCACCTGGTCTGACCGCCTCGTCTCACCCCTGGGAAGAAGAATTCCCTTTCTTCTCTATACGGGGATTCCCCTTGCGGCGGTTATGGTGCTTCTATTCTGGGAACCTGTTTACGTTGGACCGCCATGGGTGAAGATGGTAATTCTGGCCCTTCTTCTGGGACTCTTTTATTTCCTTTTTACCGCCTGGGCTGTTCCCTATAATGCCCTGGTTGCCGACCTGTCACCTGACAGCGGCGAGCGTATTGACCTGGCGACATCATCAGCGGTCTTTAACCTTCTCGGCACCGGTGCCGCCATGATACTTACCGGTATGCTGATTGCTCATTTTAAAACACCGGGGAGTTCCCCTGATGCCTTTCTGGCATCTTCCTTTCCCCCTGTCATGATTATACTCGGGGTTGCCGCCCTGATCAGTTTCTACGGCTGCGCCGTGGGGCTCTACCGCCTTAGAGACCGGGGAGAAGAAAATTCTGACATGCACCTTATGGATGCCATGAAGACAGTTTTTAAGAACCGCCCCTTTGTCTATTATGTCATCGGCATGAATGTTTTCTGGGGGGGCTTTATCATCATCAATGTGAGCATTCCCTTCTACATTACGATACTGATGGGTGCGGGAGTCGGTTTTACCACCATTGCCATGGCGGTAACCTTCGGGATCGCCCTGTTATTTTTTCCCGTTATGAACATCATGTCAAAGGTCCAGGGAAAGCGGCGCACCGTTATGGCCTGTACCGGCCTTATGGGAGCGGTGCTTCTGCTTATTTATTTTATCCCGACTCCTCCCTTCGGTCTGACTCCCCGTATCTTCGGGCTCATTGTCATGGGCATCGCGGGAATACCCGTTGCCGGGCTTTTCATTGTACCCAATGCCATGGTTGCCGATCTTTCTGACTTCCGGCTTCCCGACGGAAGAAAACCCGGGGTGGCCATCTACTTCGGGGTTCAGGGGATCATTAACAAGATAATGATCGGCGTCGTGACTGCGGCGGCGGGAATCCTCTTTGATGTCTTTGGAAAAAGTACTGATAAACCCCTGGGCGTTCTTCTTACCGGCCCGGTGGGGGCTTTTTTTGCTTTTTTTGCCCTGGTGATGTTTATAAAATATCCCGATGACCGGAAAGGCCTCTATGGACAGGAAAAGAGTGAGTGATGAAGGAAGGTAATCTCTCCCGCCGCCTTTACGATGAGTTGAACATTGTCACAGAAACTGGAGAGGTGCTTCTTCCCTCGGCGGGTATATACCGGAGTGTTTTTGCCTGGGACTGCGGATGGCATTATCACTGGCTCAAGCATTTTGATGCACATCGGGCAGTTGAAGAACTCCTGACCCTTTTTGCGTTTCAGTATCCTGACGGAAGAATTCCCCATGAGATTCCTCTGCCGGTTGAGGGGCCCGTTCCCTTCAAGAGGCGCCTGGCCCTCTGGCTGCTCCGAAAAAGTTTCGATGACCGGGGCAACTCATGGTTCATTGATCCCCCGGTCTACCTGCCCGCGGCTCTCGAGGCGGCAGAAAAAGAATACGATGAAGGCAGAAAAAAGGCCCTCCTGGCCGCCGCAGCAGCAAAGCTTGCATGGTACCGGAAAAATCGATTGGTTGAACACACGCCCCATCCCTGGCAGAATCTCCCGGTTATCATGCATCCCCTTGAATCAGGTACGGATTTTGCTCCCTCCTTTGATGAGGTCTGGGGAGGGCCGCCGCTGCTGATGTTTCGGGCTCTGAGCCTCTTGAAGCGAATCGTGCGTGACCGCTGGTCAACCCATGGGGGAAAGGTGCCAGGCTACCCCCTGGTCTATGATTTGACGACAATTACTTTTTATCTTGAGACCCTGATGAAATATCCCGGCTCAGAGGCTGAGGGGAAAAAACTGGCAGGAGATTTTTTTGACACGTCATTTGACCGGGATAAACTTCTTTTTCGTCAGTATTATTTAAAGAAGAAAGTCCTGTACCGGACAGAGCGTATTACCTTTTCGTCGATACTTCCCTGTATCCTTTACCCTGAAGGCGAGAAGGCGGAGTTATGCCGCAAAGCCGTAGAAAAACACTGTCTCCCGGGAAAAAGCTTCTGGCGCGGTAGTCTTCCTTCATTTAATCCTGAAAGGCAGAGCCGCAGAAGCCGGCTTCTCTGGCGGGGGAGCTGCTCATGGATGAATATGAATTACATGCTTTTTAAAATTTTCATG
>CAZPEK010000285.1:3466-5146 GCA_964585555.1 uncultured Leptospirales bacterium
ATAATGACGAGGCGGCTCTTCTGGTCGAACGGATCGGTGAGTATATGGATGTCTGCGGGCCGATTGAATATTTTGACGCCTTTGAAATGCGGGGCGGCGGTGCAGCCATCTTTTCATGGAATGGTTTATTGATGGCAATGGATAGAGAAAACTAGAAAGTTTCAAGCATCAAGTTAAAAGTAAAGGAAGAGAAGAGGCAAACTTTTTACTTGATACTTGTTCCCTGGTACTTTTACATCTTGACAGAAGAAAACTTTTACATACATTGTCTAGTCTTGATAGGGGCTCTCTGACTGCATACGCAATGAAACTACTAAAAAGAAAAATACAGATCATAACCGGAGTAACAGGTATCTCTCTTTGTGCGGTTGTTTTTTTTATGCTCTTCGGGTGCGGCGGAGCCGTGGAAAAGAAGCCTGGTACGATTTATCTCCACATGGGCGCTGAGCCGGGAACCTTGAATCCGGTTATTGCCAGTGATGCCTATGCATCAGAGGTTAACCAGTATATTTATGAAACACTTCTTGAAATGGATGAAGACACCCTTGAAATGAAACCACAGCTGGCGCAGCGCTGGGAGATATCTTCCGATGGTATGCGGTACCGGTTTTATCTTAAAAAGGGTATCCTCTGGAGTGACGGCAAAGAGCTGACTGCCGATGACCTGATTTACAGTTTTAAGGTTATCAAAGATCCGAAAACTGCCAATGCTCACCGCAAAGTCAATTACCTCGATATAAAAAATTTGCGAAAAATTGATAAGTATACTGTCGAGTTTGTTTATTCTAAAAGATATTTTCTGGGATTAAGAGTCTGTGGTGCCATGACTATAATTCCTGAACATATTTTTAATGACGGGACTGATATCAATTCTCATAAAAATAACAGGTTCCCCCTTGGCACCGGACCTTACCGGTTTGAGAAATGGGTTACCGGGAGCCGCATTTCCCTTGTGCGGAATGACAATTATTACGGTAAAAAACCAGCGATAAATAGAATTGTCTTTCGGGTAGTTCCTGAGGCAAACGTGGCGCTTCAAATGCTTAAAAAAGGTGATCTCGAGGTCATGGGGATCAGGGCGATACAATGGGTTCGCCAGACAAACTCTGAAAAATTTAAAAACAGTTTTTATAAATTTGAATACTATACTCCAAATTATAGTTATATCGGCTGGAATGCCCGGAGAAAGCCCTTTGATGACCGGCGTGTCCGAGTTGCTATAGGCTATTTTATCAACCGTGATGATATTCTGAAAAAACTGAGTTTCGGGCTGGGTAAACGGGTAGCGGGAACTTTTTTCATTAAAAGCAAATATTATAATCATAGTCTTGTCCCCCGAAAGTACAATCATAAAAAGGGGCGCCGGCTTCTTGCCGAAGCCGGCTGGCAGGACAGTGATAATGACGGCTGGATAGACAAAGATGGGAAAAAGTTTACCTTTACTTTTACCATTTCTTCAGGCAGTAAATTCGCTGAACGCCTCGCCACTATCATGAAAGAAGACCTTTCAAAAGCGGGGATTGACATGGAAATAAACCGTTTTGAATGGGCGGTATTTGTGCAGAAACTGAATAAAAGGGATTTTGACGCGGTAATTCTCAGGTGGAGTCTTGGTTATAACGAAGCGGCGTCTTTTTGTTTAATCATCCCTTGAAGTTTTCGGTTTTTAATTTGTAAATC
>CAZPEK010000286.1:0-5144 GCA_964585555.1 uncultured Leptospirales bacterium
AATCCTTTTTCCAAGATTGTAGCTGATGAGCAATTCGTGGGTACCCTCGTGGGTAGACTTCAAAAACCCCCGAAGAAATGGGTTGGCCCACGGCCCCTTCCCCTGCTGAAAGAAAAGAAAAAATATCCCGCTTTTTTGCAGAGGGTTCCCAGTAAGAAAAAAAGAAAACGGTTTAAGCCCGCGGCACGGGGTTACAGTTTTGGTCCAGTACTTGCAGGGAGCAACTGACAGCTATCCCCATGTCTGGGAAAGAATTTCTTCATTGGTTAACCTGACTGTTTTATTATTTTTTTAGTGCTTCCTTTAAAAGGGGGGAAGCTTTCTTCATCGCAGAATATAAATGCTGCCGGGGGCATTTTTTAATGTATAGTCTAACGATTTTTTTGCCATGAGAAAAAGAAAGAGCCAAGGGTGATGAAAACAAGGGACATTGCTGCCATTAGTATAACCGGTTCTTTTATTTCAGCAAGGGTCGCCCCGTCATTCATGATGCTCCGTGCCGCACTGGTCATATGAGTCAGGGGGAATATTTTTGATATTGTTATGACAACAGGATTTGCACCTTCAAGGGAAAACCATACCTCTGAAAGGAACATCATCGGCCATGTAAGAAGGTTTAATATCCCTCCGGCAAATTCTTCACTGCTGCTGCGGGAGGCTACCAAAAGGCCGAGGGATACAAGACTGAATCCCCCCAGTAAAAAAACAACAAACAGGGCAAAGTACGATCCCCGATTGCTGAAATCGTAGAGCCATGAGCAGCCGGCATAGACGAACACGGTTGTTGCCGTTATGACAATCATCCGGGATACCACCTGGGCGGTGAGAAATTCAAAGGTTCGTACCGGGGCAACAGAAATTCGTTTCAGAACACCGTTTTTCCGGTACCGGACTATTGTATAGCCGACACCGAAGAGGGAGCTGAACATGATGTTCATTGCAAGAATGCCGGGGAAAAGCCATTCAATATAAGGGATCTCTTCCCCTGTGATGGTCTCTTTGCGGGTAGCGGTTTTTCCCGATGATATGCTCGCCATAAGAAGTTTCTCCACCATGTAACCCTTTGGCGACGAGGAGCTTACCCAGTAACGGCCGGTATTTTTGTTGATTAAAAAATCGATACGGTGATGCCTTAGTTTTTCAATGGCAGGGGTCTCTTTGTCGAAGGGTACAAATTCAATAAAGCGGGTTGCCCTGAAGGCTTTATAGTTTTCTACGATCTCACTATTTATTACTGTTCCGCTGTTTTGAAGCTCTCCTACCTTAAACTGGGTCTGCTTGTCCTGGTTGAAGATAAAACTGAACCCGATGATTACCAGAAAGGGGAAAAGAATGTTCCAACCGAGAGCAGAACGGTCACGGTAGAATTCTTTGGTGCGGGATATGGTCAGTGTAATAAATCTTTTCAGCATCGGTTACCTCAGGTTCTCAGTTCTCTTCCTGTCAGTTTTAAAAAGAGGTCTTCAAGATTCTGTGATCGTATGGTGACATCGGTCAGGTTGATGTTCCGCTGCATCAGTCCTTCCAGACATTTTTCAAGGTTGTCTGTGTGAATCTCAATGCCGTCATGAATCCGGTAATAACTGCAGGGGAGCTCATCAAGGCAGGCGGTCTCAATCTCCTGCCTGAGGATAATGGTTGTCCGATTGGCATGTTCATTGAGAAGCTTTTTTGGGGAGCCCATGGCTATGATTTTACCCTCGTCCATAATGGCAATCTGGTCGCAGAGAATCTGGGCCTCTTCCATGTAATGGGTGGTGAGGACCAGGGTCTTCTTTTTTTTCTTTATATCTTTGACAATATCCCAGAGGTGGTGACGCGCCTGGGGATCAAGGCCTGTGGTTGGTTCATCAAG
This sequence comes from uncultured Leptospirales bacterium, assembly GCA_964585555.1. Classification (GTDB taxonomy): domain Bacteria; phylum Spirochaetota; class UBA4802; order UBA4802; family UBA5550; genus CAZHNW01. The sequence continues at coordinate 1,856 of CAZPEK010000286.1, forward strand.
AAAAATAAGTTCAGGGTCATTGGCCAGGGCCATAGCCAGAAGGAGGCGCTGCTTCTGCCCCCCGGATATCTTTCTGTTGTCCCGGTCAAGAATTGGTTCAAGCTGGCAGGTTGCAATAAGCTCATCAAGGGGGGTGCGCTGTGAGTAGAGGTTGCGGAACATTTCCAGGGTTTCCCGTACTGTCAGATATTGAGGGAGTTCGGTGTTTTGAAACTGGATGCCCACTTCTTCCTTGAAATTTGAATGTATGACTTCACCTTTGTATAGAATATCTCCCCGGGTTTTTTTCAGGATGCCTTCAATAACTTCTATTGTGGTGGTTTTGCCCGCCCCGTTTGGCCCGAGAAGACCAAAACAGATCCCCGGCTCGATGACAAAGCTTATGTTGTCAACAGCCCTGACTTCCGGATAATCCTTTACAAGATTTTTAATTTCAAGAACTGGTGTCATAATGTAACCATGGTTATAGATATTGTCCAAAGATATGTATATACCCTTCTCTCGTCAAGGGAAGAATATATTAATAACCGCCGGAGGAAACTGGTGAAACAGTACGAATATCTTGAAGCCGAAGACTATTATGACATGGGGATCGCCTGGCTTGACCAGGAAAATTTTGAGCGGGCAGAAGACTGTCTGCGCCATGCCATAGAGTGCAACCCGGGCTACAGCTATGCCTATGTTGATCTTGCCCGGGTGCTGGCACGGCGTGGTGATTTTCATGGGGCGATTCATGTACTGAAAGAGGCGTCTTTTCATGACCGTAACTTTGATCTCGTCTATTACCTGATGGCAAAGTATGCTTATAAAGAAGGAGACTTCCGTAATGCTCTTCGCCACATTGAGCGGGCCCTTGAGGTTGAGCAAAAGGAGTTGTATGTCAGGGTAAGGAAGATTATCGAAGGGAAGTACCGGGGCGCACGGCGTTGAATGTAACGTGAAGGCGTGATAAACCTATTGCGCCTTCACGTTACATTCAACGCAACTTTTGATACGCCAGCTGGCCGACAAAAAAGACCCCAACGATAATATAGAAAAGCCCCCCGCTGATAAAGGCCCACGCCTCCTGTGACAGGAAGAAGGCCCCATAGATAATTGCCCCGGTGTGAGCGAGTATAACCAGAAAAAGAATGCGTGACATGGTCTGCATCTGGCGGATCTGTTCTTCCTGGAATTCAATGGTGATGTTTTTCATGTAGCGTTGCGTCATGGTGAGCATGATATTTTTTGACGTAAAGGCACTGAGGGCGAGGATCATACAGAGAATCCCCTCGATGAGTGCGGGTTTCAGTTTAAAGAAAATATCATTTTCAAGAAGAATTGATATCGCTCCCAGGAGCAGAAGGAGCCCTGTATCAAAAAGAATAAACCGTTCAAGACGCTGTTCACGTATCCACGTCCATATCAGCTCCACTGTACCGAAGGCGCATGCGGCAATAAGGCCGATCCGAGTGCCCCAGATCTCATCGGCAATGATAAATACAAAAAGGGGCAGAAGCCCGGGAAGCATCTGTTTGAGCAGGGTGAGACGATTCATTGAAAATATATCCTTTAAGAATTCTTTTGAGGGAAGTTGAAACCCGGCAGCAGAAGCTGTCAATGAAAATGTCCCTTTTGAAGGCGCGGCTTCAAAAGGGTCTTATCGGCAAAAATAATTTAAAAAAACTTGTCATGATGCCTGCCGGCACTAAGTCTGGCTGACTCGACAGGCGGACCATGGCCGGGGTGATGGGTAAATTTCCTGCTGCTGATGAAGACAATACCGCAGGCTTAGAGTGAAAAGCGCAGGTACTTGATAGGAATCCCTTCTTTGAGATACCGCTTTTCAAAGCGGGTCTGGATTTCAACCGGCGCTCCTGTTATACTTGAGTTGTAGAGATCATCCGTTGCATCGAGTAACTTCCCTCCCCGGTTGAGGACTCTTTCAAGAGTAAATTCATACATGGTGAGGTTGTCAGTCTTCAGGTGGATTTGACTTCCTTTTTTCATAATTTTTTTGTAAATATCAAGGAATCTGTCTGAGGTAAGACGGTTGCCGGCGTTTCTCTGGGGCTGCTTGAGGTGGGGATCAGGAAAGGTGATCCATGCCTCGGAGATAAGCCCCGGAGGGAAAAAAATATCCAGATGATTTATCTGGGTGCGAAGAAACTGAACATTGTCGAGAGCCAGCTCGCGGGCTTCGACCGCCCCGGTCCATAGGCGGGCCCCCTTGATGTCAACCCCGATGAAATTTTTTTCAGGAGAACGACGGGCAAGGGCCACGGTATACTCGCCGCGGCCGCACCCCAGCTCAAGGGTGATGTCCCGGCTGGTGGTAAAAAAATCATCACGCCAGGTCTTTGATATGGCAAGGGGTTCCCGGCAGGTGATGGAGCTTTCTATGACATTTTCAAGCTCTTTTACCTCCTGGAACTTCTCTAACTTTCCTTTTTTCATGACTGCTGCTCTTTCGTTACTGCTGGAGTTTCTTTTTCAGGAGCTCTCGTTCCTCTGGAGTGAGATCATTGAGGATACTTTTAAGCTTGTTTTCTTTTTCTTTTGCTTTTTCCTCTGCTATCTTTTTTTCTCTGTCTTCAGAATCAGGCTTTTTGTCAGCGTCAGCCATGGGAGATGTTCTTTTTAATTTTTTGAGAAGCGCTGGAACGACGTCTTCACGCGAGGGGACTTCTCCTGTGAAGAATGCACGGGTTTTCCCCATACTCTTGAGGGTCAGTTCGTAGGTATAAGTATAACCATCTCCCGCGGTTTCTTCATTCATTATCTTGCTGCATTTGAAATATATTCCGTTCGGATTAGCAGTTTTTGCTTTCCATGTAAAATCAGAATCAAAAAGAATGCCGGTGACTTTAATGTCTTTTACATTTCCTGAGTTTTTAAAAGAGGTGAATTCATCTGAATTTATTGAGATGCTGTAAATTCTTTCCAGTTCAGTGAATATTTCATTTTCCGGAAACTTTTTCATGTATGCGTAAATATTTTTTGCCTTGTTGAGTTTTGAATAGCAAAAAAATTCATTGAGGGTGAAGTGCCGGTTTTCAAGGGCATTCCAGTCTTTTTTGTTCCAGTGTATGCATGAAAAGAGAGAGAAAAAAAGCAGGGTATGGATTAGCAGTATTGCGGTTTTAAGTTTCATTGATTTTTCCGATTTTTAAAATTGGTTACAGGCTATATTCGACATTAAATGGGTGCAAGTATTTTTTTTGGTGAAGGCGGGATATAATAAAAGCAGGTGAAGCTTTCTGGTATGCCTTCGTCGGGTTGCTGCATAAAATTAAAGGCGAGGTTGCGC
>CAZPEK010000287.1:0-5141 GCA_964585555.1 uncultured Leptospirales bacterium
GAAGATAATATACTGAACAGGGACGATCAGTCAAAACAGCACAATGGATGTCGTCTTTTCTTCCCCTGTTTTACGCTGGTATTCGGATGAAGCATGACCATTATTGAAAACTATCATAGGGTAAAGGAAAGAGCGGCAGCGGCAGCCGTAAAATCAGGACGGGATCCTGAGTCAGTACAGATAATCGCCGTCTCAAAGACCTTTCCTGCACCCATTGTACAGGAAGCCATCGACCAGGGGATACTTCTTCTGGGAGAGAATAAAATACAGGAAGCAAAAACCAAGATCCCCCTGCTCACCGGGGATGGGGTCTTTCACATGATCGGCCATCTTCAGTCCAATAAGGCAAAGGAAGCCGTTCAGCTTTTTGATCTGATTCACTCAATTGATAAGCAGTCTACCGCCGATAAGATAAACAGAGAGGCGGAAAAAATAGACAAAATACAAAAAATTCTCATCCAGGTGAATACCTCTGGCGAAACAGCCAAAAGCGGGGTAGCACCGGACCAGCTGACAGATCTGGTACGGGAAGTTCTGACTCTGAAAAACATACGTCTCGAGGGATTCATGGCAATGGCTCCCTTTACGACCGATGATGAGTCTGTGCGTCACGCTTTCAGTGAAACACGCAGGCTTCTGGCCGAAACAAATGAGACCTTCGGCATATCCCTGAAAGAGCTCTCCATGGGAATGTCCGGTGATTTTGAAACGGCCATTGAAGAAGGGGCAACGCTTATCCGCGTAGGAAGCCTTATTTTTGGAGAAAGGACATATACTTGAGCATATTAAAAGATAAAACAGTAGCAGTAATCGGAACTGGCAATATGGGGAGCGCCATCATCAAGGGGCTTTCTGAAAGTGCTGAGCTGAAAAAAATTATCGCCTTTGATGCTGACCAGGGCAGCCTTGAAAAAGCTGCCAGCATAAAAAATACAGAAGCAGCCCCTTCTGCCTTAAAGGCTGCCCAAAAAAGTGACATCATTATCCTGGGGGTCAAACCTCCGGTTATTACTTCCCTGTTAAAAGATTTAAAATCAGTACTGCAAAACCAGATTGTCATTTCAGTTGCTGCGGGCGTAACCCTTCAGACCATGAAGGAAGTCACCCCCGGCACCATTAAGCTTATACGGGCGATGCCCAACACCCCTGCCCTGGTGCAGGAGGGAATGACGGTCATTTCACCAGATAGTTTATGCAGTGAAGACGACATTGCCATGGCTCAGGAGATATTCAACGCCACGGGCCGTGTTCTCGTTATGGCCGAAGCCCTGATGGACGCGGTTACAGGAGTTTCGGGAAGCGGTCCCGCCTATGTCTTCACTTTTATTCAGGCCATGGCTGACGGGGCGGTAAAAATGGGCATCCCGCGACAGCAGGCCCTTGAGCTGGCTGCACAAACAGTAAAGGGAGCGGCAGAACTGATCATTCAGGGGGGCGAGAATCCCCTGGCCCTGCGCGACAAAGTTACGAGCCCCGGCGGTACAACCATCGAGGCGGTTCATGTTCTTGAAAAGTCAGGCTTTTCCGGCATCATAATGGATGCTATTGAAAAAGCAGCAAACAAATCAAAAATGCTTGGGAGTAAAAAATGATAAACGGACTTCCTCTGACCAATTACCAGATGAGATACATCCGCCTCGCCTTTTCAGGCATTGGGACATTGCTGTTTCTCATAATATTTACTGCCAATATTATAAATACCTTTATTATTGACGGTGTCTCGGTGGCCGACAAAAGCTACATCACCCGGGATGGATTTCCTGTCTTCACAAACAGTAAAGAATATATTCGCTTTGTTAAAAACTATCCCCACAACCCGGGAGTAAAGCTGAGTTTTCATACTGTTGCCAAAAATGAAACCCTCTGGACAATAGCCCGGCGGTACCGGGTAACCATCGATACAATCATTGGAGCCAATCCTTTCCTGGCGTCTCGTCAATTACGGGAAAAGGAAGTTATAGTCATCCCCCGGGAAAACGGCGTGCTTCTTACCTTTGACGACTACTGGGATGTTGGTGCGATGAAAAAGAAACTCAAATTTGAAGGAACCATCACCGGAGAATATAACCCCAGGCTCTTTAAACTGATTTCCAATGATGAAGTTCGCCTGGTATTTTTCAAAAACTCTGAACCTGAACTGGTTAATCCTCTCATTGAGACCCTTTACAGCTACCATCGAATCTTCAAGATACCTGTCCGGGGTAACTTCACTTCCATGTTTGGAGACCGGGTAGACCCCATCTTTCACTCCATGGCTTTTCATTCCGGGATAGATATCCAGGCCCGCATGGGAACCTCCATCAAAGCGGCCAGGGAAGGGATGGTCATATACACCGGCTGGCGTGACGGATTCGGAAAAACTATAGTAATTCAGCACCGTGACGGTTACAGCACCGTATACGCTCATCTTTCACGGATATCCACAAAAAAAGGCGACTGGGTAACCAAACGAAAGACCATCGGCGCGATAGGGAGCACCGGCCGGAGCACCGGCCCCCATCTTCATTTCATGCTCATGTATCATGGGAAGATCATCAATCCCCTGAGATTGATCTGGTAAATCCGGCACCTCAACACAACGATACTCACCAGAATGATACAACGGGTATTCCTTTCATCACTGCTTCTCGCCCTCAGTTTTCCTGATGCATCACTCTGCTTCTGCGCCTTTTTATTTCTTGTTCCCTTGATGTCAGCTCTCTCCCGAAAAAAGGTAACAATACTCCGGGCCTTTTCCCTCGGCATGCTCTGGGCCCTCTGCACCGCTGCATGCACGGCATTTTTCATCTTCCATGCCATTATGGTTCATTATGACAAAGGCTTTCTGACCGCCCTGTTCTTTTTTCTCACCGCCCTGGTGCTTCCCTACGGGCTCATCTACGGCTCATTTACCGCGGCAACGGTTCTACTGAGGCAGAAAAACAAGTTCCTGGCCATCATCATGCCCCCTGCCCTCTGGGTGCTCGCGGAGTACCTGATCGAAATACTTCCTTTCACCATTCCCTGGATAACTCTCGGCCACGCAATAGTATCGTGGTCAGCCTGGAGTCAGGTTGCTGATATTACCGGCCCCTACGGCCTCTCCTTTATGGTGATACTGACAAACAGCCTGATATACCACTGTTTTTCGTTACTCAAAGAGAGGGGGGCAACTTTCAAAAAGTTCTTACCCTTAAAAAAAGAAGAGCTGGCCGCAGCAGGTTTTCTCGCCCTTCTGCTTATCGTACCCCCGGTCTACGGGACAATCAGGATGTCGATGCTTCAGACTGGGGAAAAACAGGGCAGCAGCCTGAAAGCCCGCATCATTCAGGGAAACTTTTCAAGCCGCGAAAGATGGAGTGGAAGTTTCAGCCGGCGGATTAATACCTACGGCAGACTGACCGCTGAAGGGATAAAAAATAAAGAAAAACCGGCAATTGTATTGTGGCCTGAAACGGTTCTGAACAATCCCCGGGAAACGACACCCGAACTCTTTGCCCGTCTCAGCTCACTGCTTCCTGAAAATACGACCCTCATCGCCGGGGGCGTCAGGAAAAACCACCCGGGAAAAGAAACATTCAACACCGCCTATGTATTAAGGAGCGACAGTCTCTCATGGTACGACAAGCAGATACTTCTTCCCTTTGGAGAGACCGGTGACGTCTTCCCCCTCCTGGGCACCTACTACCAGGCACCTTCACGCTTTAACCGGGGAAAAGGAAGAAAAACAGTAAACACCACTGCAGGCCCTGGTGGGTTTTCGATCTGCTTTGAAATTGTATACCCGAAACATGTAAGGAACTCAGTACGCCAGGGGGCCCTTTTCCTGGTCAACATGTCTAATGACGCCTGGTTCGGCCCCCGGGTCATGCCGCGCCTCCATCTCAATATCGCACGGCTGAGGGCCATAGAAAACCGAAGGTCTGTTCTACGGGCTTCAAATTCAGGGATCTCCGCGCTGATAGACCGAAGGGGAAATATAACAGCTAAAACCAGTCTGTTTAAAAAAGAGAGTGTGGGGGGAAGTTTTCAGCTTTATGGAGTAAAAACAATTTATACCAGAATCGGTGACTGGCCGGTACTGTTATCACTTCTCATCATAGCGATACTGCTTTTTTTCTTCATCCAGAATTCATCCCCGGCAGAATCAAAAAAAGAGTAAGCCCTTATGACAGTCTTCAAGGGAGAAGGTGGAACCCCGTACTCCCCTTGAGGAATTTACTGCTTCAGCCCTTTTCGAATATTTTCTCTTCTCCGAAATGCCGCCGCGTCATCACCGAAAATTTCTCCCTGAAGCTCAAGCAGCTTGTCGGATTTTTCTTCAGCAGTAAGATTAGGATCGCTCTGCACCTGGGATTCTTTTTTCTTATAAAGGGCTTCGGCATTTTTCTGTTCAAGGAGCATCTGGTCATTTTGCTCAAGACGTTCGATTACCTCATCAGAGAAAAATTCTCTTCGGTACTCTGAGAGCTTTTCTGTTTTTTCTGCATCCTCAAGTTCACTTAAATCCCGGGAATACATATCAAGCTTCTCCCGATACTGGTCATAGGGACGATTAGATCCGGAAAGGGATGAATCTTCCTTTCCCCACATATCCCTGTTCAGTTCCTTTAGTTGTTCCTCTTTCTCTTTTCCATAAAGAGTTTTATCATGGACAATAGAACTTTTTCGTATTGGATATTCCTTTGCCTTTATTTCAGCCCCGAAAAGCTTTACAGCTATATCATCACCAAAGACATCCTTCTGGTACTGGTGAATTTTATTCAGGGTTTTCAGGGCATCAACAGGAGATCCCGGCCTGCCCCAGTCTTTCAAACGGGCCGCAAGATTTTGTTCATAATCAATAAATTTTTTATAAAGATTAAAAAGTTTCTCCGCTTCATCCTGATCCATGGTACTGAAAAGGTATTCCCTCACCATGGCAAGATGCTGGTTTAAATTTCCCGATTTACCGAACTTTTTCTGAAGAAACTTAAAATATTTAAAAGTGTACTGGTTTACCGTCTCCTCAGCAAACAACTTCCGGTTCTCCTGATCTTCAAAATTAACCCGCTTCATTGCATCCTTAACATCCTCAATGCTGATGCCTGCGGTTTCTTTAATAATAAACCCGTCGGGCATCTCCTCTTCAGGAAGAAGAAATCGAATCGCAATACCGAATA
>CAZPEK010000288.1:0-5134 GCA_964585555.1 uncultured Leptospirales bacterium
ATACGATTACGCCTATCAAGACTGCTACCGCCAGTTTGAATCCGTTCGATTTATCTTTTTTACATTCCAGTTTATATTTAATTCCTGAAATCCAGGGGCCCCATATTCAGCATTTCCTTCAGTGTGAAATAAATATTATGAATATTTTCTGCGATAAAATTATAGTTCAGACTATCCGCAGTATCACTCTCCTGGTGATAGTTCTTGTTTCTATAGTACCCTGAATCTGAAAGCATTAATGAAGGATACCCGTTTTTAATAAAGGAACGGTGATCTGACAGATCAATTCCGGGAATCGATGCGGGCCCCACAATATCAAATATTTTACGCTTTGCATGAGCATTATATATGTTCTTCCAGAATGTTACCAGGGAACTGCATGAAGGAAGTGAAAAGACCCCCAGGTAGTCTCCCCGGGGAGGTTTATCCCGCTTCATTTCTTCGAAGGGAAATTCCTGAACATACTTTTTATCAGCATAGCCGATCATCTCAAGACAGATCATCATTTCAATATTGTCGCCATTCTTTTTACACCTGGAGGCGTACTGCATGCTTCCCATCAGGTCAGAAGAAAAGAAGGGCGGCTCTTCAAGGGTAAAGGCGACAAATCGTATAGTTTTTTTAAATTGAAACTCCGAAAGGAGCCGGTAGATTTCAAGAAGACCCGCAACCGCGGAACCGTTATCATCGGCCCCCGGGGTATCCTCGACAGTGTCATAATGGGCCCCGATGACAATAATATTATCAGGCTGGTCAAAGCCCCGAATCTCCGCAATCACATTAGCGACTTCCATACCGTCAGCAGTGTATTTCTGTTCTGTCGCTTCATGACCGAACTGGGCGAAATAATCTTTTATATAATATTTTGCCTGGTTCAGATGATCATATTCACGGAGAGTCCGCTCCCCAAGCTCAACCGCGAGGAACCGTACATGCTTTTCTGCGTTGTTTAGAATAAGCTTTCTTTCTTTTTTATTTTCCCATAGTGCTGCCGCTGCCGGAATCATATGCCATACCCTGATTTTTTATTTTTTTATGTGAATACGTCTATTTTATTACATACTGTAAAAAAGCGCCAATTAAAATCAAGAAATTAATATTCTCTCAGGAAGGATAAAAGACTCTAATAAAAAGTTCATCTTCCTCTCCGATACCTGCAAAAAAAATAACAATAGCGCTAAAAAAGAATAGACCTCTTATGTTATCTGTTTTTTTTATTACTTTCATTTACCTGTTTTCGGCACATACATCAAGAGCTGTAGAAAAGTTTATAGTTCTTGACGAAACACATTAATATGTTATAATACTTTATCTGAACAAAAGAGGATTGGCATGGAGATTTTTGACGGTTTCATATCAGCAGTGGCAAGTGAATTCAAAATCCGTTTTCACAAGGATGACGATGGCAACTATACCACTAACATAGAATTCGAAGGCGGCCGGTCACAGGAAATTCTCATTACCCTGACAAGAGACGAATCAGGTGACCGTATTATCAATTACTACTCAGTCATCGGAAAACTGAAAAAAGACCTCTGCGAGCTCTATAAATACAGCCTTCAGCAGAATACCACCTTCGACTACGGTGCTATCTCTCTTCTTAATGATACTTTGATTCTGCGCAATACGGTTCTCCTCCAGGACTGTGATCCCCACCGGTTCATGAAGTCTTTGACTTATATTGCTGCGAAGGCCGATGAACTCGAAGAGCTTTTTATTAAAGACAACCTGTATTAAAACAGCACTATATAGTGTGACACAAAGAGGGCCCCTGCCGGGGCCCTCTTTGTTGGATATTGATATGCAGTAAACTCCAGTACAATAACCCGGCACATGTGGCATGGTTTTTATCAGAACAAGTATCATGCCGATGGTATGTTTAAATATTGACCAAAACCATCGGTCATGCAGGGTTTTTTAAAGTTTTACAAAAAATACATTGCCCGCTATTTTTTTTCACTGAAATGCTTAATCAGAAAATCTACCCTGAGACGAATCTCCCGGTTGTGCTTCTTGTTCAGCACCGATACCTTTTTCAGTTTCCATGAAGCATCACGGGCTGCAAGTTCCGCCTGGAGCTGCCAGGCGTGCATATAGCGGCGGCCCTCAAGAAGCTTTACAGCGCGAACCTGTCGCGGCGACAAAAAATTGTTTACCGATTCAGGGGGAAGTTTCGCCATTGTAACAGTAACCTTCTGAAGCTTTCCAAGGGCCAGAGCCTGATCACGAACCTGGAGGGAAGTTTTTTCCCCCGTATCAATAAGGGCCCGGTCAAATTTTTGTGCCGATTCAAAGGTTTTTCCCCTGACAGTTTCAAGACCCTGGTTCCACAGCTTTAATTTTTTCAATTCTTTTTCACACGGTGCGGTTACCTGGTAATAAACCGGTGAAGTCACCTGCTGGTTAAAGACATTCTGGATAACAAAAAGCGAAAAGAAACCAACCACCCCGGCAAGTATCGGCGTGATAACCCATCCCGATGAGATGCGTGCCACAATTGAAGCATCCAGCCCCCTGCCGCCCCGGGTCAGGGCGACACCGATTACCGCTCCCACTACGGCCTGGGAACTCGATACGGGAACAAGGGGGAATGTCGGAAGTCCCCGTGACGCGAGCCAGTATTCAAGGCCCTCAGATGCAAAAAGAAAAAGAACAATTCCTGTTGCAATTGTCACCACCAGTGCGGAAAGGGGTGTCAGTTTCAAAATACCCTTCCCCACAGTACTCATGACGCGGTAAGAATATGAAACAACACCGGCAGCGATGGCAACGCCCCCGAGAAAAAAAAGCTGTTCAGCAGAAGAGACTGAAAAAGATCCAAAATGCAGCAGGGTAAAGGGAGATACAGGAAGAAAAACACCCATTACATTTGCTATGTTATTTGCCCCGAGGGCATAGGCCCCAAAGGCTCCCGCGATAATAAAACCGATACGAATATAGTGATCAAGGCTAAGCAGGTGTATCTTAATCTTTGATATCATGATTCGCGCGGCACCGTAGAGAAGAAAAGAAACACCTGCCGCGATAAGGGGTGAGAGAATCCAGGTCATGGCAATACGGGATAATGAATGCATGTCAGTCAACGATCCGCTGAAAATATTCCAGCCAACAATAGCCCCGACTATTGCCTGGGATGTAGAAACGGGAAGAGAAAGACGAGTCATCCAGTAAACCACAAGGGCCGCGGAAAGGGCCACGGTAAAAGCCCCTGCCGCCATATTGACATTGCCGAGTGTACTGATGGTATGCACTGTACCGGAACCGGACCGGGCTGCCCCGAGGATAATAAAAACACTGGCTATGACTGCAGCGGTTCGAAACTTAAGCATTCGGGAACCCACAGCTGTTCCGAAAACATTTGCCGCATCATTGGCCCCCAGGGACCATCCGAGAAAAAGGCCGCTGGAAAGAAACAAAAAGGTGATCACGTCCCCTAACCTATCCGCTTAATAGCCGCGATCCCGAGACGGTCAGCCACCTCAAGGGCAACGTCAGCAATATTATCAATATAATGGGTAAAATCACGAAGCTGCATTTTATGAGAGAGATGAATATCAAGGGCATAAATGTCCCGCTTTGTTTTTTCAGCCAGGGTATCAGCCTCACGTTCATAAAATTTCACCAGGTGCAGATGATCCTTAACCGCCATGGGCTCAACAAAGAAAGCCCTGGTTGCCTGTACCAGGCTTTCAACACAGAGACATACCGGGTCAACCAGGTCCCGGTACCCGCGACTGACAACAACAGGAACATCAGGCTGTTCTATGGAAAAGGCAAGAATAGTTGCTTTGGCGTTATCCGTAATATAATCCATGTTCTCAAGAATTCCCAAAACATCGCCCCGTGACTCAGGGATGAGGGTCTGAATGTAAAGCTGACCCTCAATGTCACGACGAACCGCATCAGCCCGGTGTTCGAATTCCCTGATAGTATTCGATCGCTCATCGAATTCTTCACACCGATCATCAAGATAAAAATCCAGGGCGCGTCTGAAATGGAGATTCGCCTCAGCTGTCAGGTCAATGAACTGATCAATTTTATTTATCAGCTCCCGGGTTTTCTTAAAAAGAACCTGCATTATATTCTTCTTTATTCTTTAATCATGTAGCTTGTGCGGTAACGATCAATCCCCTGTATATCATTAAGAAGACGAACAGCTTTCTTTTTGCTGCTCACCGGACCGATACGAACCCGGTAATACCGCTTGCCGCCAACTCTTGAATTTTCAATATAGGTATCATAATTCATTTTACGGAGCCGGCCTGCTTCACGTTTTGCCTTATTCTTTGTGTCAAAAGAGCACACCTGTACAGCATAACCTGAACGGCTTTTTGTCCGCCGAAAGGTATTGTCAGAGACTTCTATGACCCGGCCGCTTCGTTTTTTCTTTTTCGCAACCCGTCTTTTTGAACTTTTCTTTTTTGCAACAACACGGCTGCTTTTATTTTTTCTTTTAACAACTTTTTTCTTTTTAACGATTTTCTTCTCTTCGGGAAGTGGAGGAATAATTTCATTTATCTCTTCACTTGAAAGAACATCAGCAGAAGCTGTTTTTTCTCCCGCCTTCTCTTCCTTTTTCTTATCCTTGAGAACAATCGAGTCTTTTTCATCACCAGGTAATATCTTATCCTCAAAGGGATTCTTATCCAGATTCTCATGGGGGGGAGAGGGGATAGATTCATCAAGAAGATTTACGCTTCTTTCAGTACCAAAGGTTTTCGTAGCAGCTATCTGCTGCGAACTGCTATCATCACCGATAAAATTCATTCCCATAAGAAATGAAATAACAATAAGGCCGATAATGACCGATGACACAATAATAATACGGGGTGTATCAAGATGAAGCAGGTAAAACTGCTTTTCCCTCATATTACCCTGCTGCTGATGATCGAAATTTTCCATAGTTCTTCAACCTGTATCCTTGAATTTTCCTTTAGAACCGGAGTTATCATTTACATAATCGGCCAGCTTTAAATTTTCATTTAACGGATTTTCTTCAGAAGTGGAGAGATTTTTTATAGTGAAGGAAGTTTATGCCCTTCACGCACCGGGGGTCATGGCGCAGATGAAGCGGTCTTCCTTAACAAGCCGTTCATGAGAGGCCCCGGCAAGAGAGGCTTCGAGTAGTGAATGC
>CAZPEK010000289.1:0-5128 GCA_964585555.1 uncultured Leptospirales bacterium
CAATAAAGGCACCTTAGACCATCTACCTTCAGTCTGTCAAGAAAAAAGAAAAAATTTTATTAGAATAAGGAAGTTAAGACGATCAACGGAGGTGAAACGGAGGTGAAACGGAGGTGAAACAAGGCTGTACTGGAGAAAAAAAGTTAAAAACCCTCAATAAAAAGTAATTATTCGTTAAGTTTTTTGGGTGGGCATTAACTTTAAAAAGAGAGTGCAGGGTACCACACATTCTCTTTAAGGGATTTTTCTAAAAAAATACAACTTTTTCAAAGCCCTTTCGTATATATAAGTATATGGACACAGTGAATCTTAAACTATTATGCCTTCAGTACAAGGCGGGACTGATATCGAAGACGGAGTTCTTTGAAACTATCTGGAATTCTCACGGGAAAAAAATTTCCTTCTATATAAACAGGCTTATTTTTTCCAGAAGGAGTGACAGCGAGGATCTCTTCCAGGAAATAATGCTGAAAATCTACAATAACCTGGAAAACTACAATCCCCTCTACTCCTTTGACACCTGGGCCTACAAAATTACCCGTCACCACTGCATCGACTGCCTTCGAAAACAAGAATCTTCAGTCGACCAGGATGGGATGGATGATTTTCCGGAAACAAAAAATAATCCTGAAAAGCAATACCTTGAAAGTGAAATAATGCAAAAAATTGAAAAAGCGATTAACGGATTAGGTGATACGGAGAAAGAACTGGCCTTTCTTCGCCTTTTTGAAAACATGAAGTTTCAGGCCATCAGCGAGATCACCGGAATCAACATCAATACACTGAAAACGCGAATAGAAAAAATTAAACAGAAACTGCGCCACCAGCTGAGGGATTACAGTCATGAATAAAAAAATGTTCAAACACTACTTCAGGGACAGAATCGAAAAAGAAAACATCCCTGAATTCGCCGCGATTCGCCCCTTTCTCCACGAACCGAAGGCGAAAGCTCCTTCAGTCGGAGAACTGCGCACCAGCCTTCTCTTTTACTCTTTTTTTTCAAGCCTGGTGGTTCTTATATTAACCGCCAGCTTCATGTTCAACTCACCCTTTCCCAAAAGCATTGCCAACCGCTACCGGGAAAGTAACTTCGAACCCTTTGCAAAGGAAAAACTTATAGAAGTAGAAAACTACCTGTCTAAAATAAGAAACCATAAACAAGGAGAACACTAATCATGAAAAAAAGTTATTTCTTTTACCTCACCGCTACTCTGGCGATCATCGTACTGGCAATATTTTTTGCCCGGGGGTCATACCTTATCTTTTTGGATCCCCCCTCTCTTATGCTCACGTTTATTCCCACTGCTTTTATGCTCCTGGCGGTTAATTCACCCGGTGAAGTCATCAAGGCCTTTAAGCTTGCCTGGCAGGGAAATGAAGGAACAAAAAGTGAAATAAAGAACTCCATAGCCTTTTTTGCTACAGCTCAAAAACTTCTACTGCTCATGGGCATTATCGGCCTGATGCTCGGATGCATGCTGATGCTTTCAGCGGGCTGGGAAGTACAAAAGTTCTCCTTTGGCCTTTCCGTTGCCCTGGTATGCATACTCTATGCATTTCTGACGATTTTTCTGGTGACAGCACCCTTTAGGAACGCCTTAGAAAAAAAACTTAATAACATGGAACAGGAGTAATTCAGGTTACATCTTCTTTTTTCAAACTGCCCTGTGGGGCAGTTTTTATTTACAGCGCTCCGAATTTCAATTTTGGATTTATCATAACGACATAGTATATGCCATTTATATTTGCAATAGTATCACGAATAAATTCAGTCATGCTTTCAGGAGTATAGTTTCTCTTACGCCCATCGGATAACTCACGTCGCAGGGCAAGGATCAAAGATTCCCGGGGCGATTTATAAATACTGATACCCCCGAATACATTCCAGTGCCTGCTCTTATCAGATCCATCTTCTTTGTTCCCGGGGAGGAGAAAATTCTCCAGGGCAATCGAACTGGGAAGCTGTTTTTGAGGAATCATCTTGATCCAGGCAAAGGGAATCCTGATGGCCTCATCAATCATGCCGACAGCTTCTTTCTTGTTGCCTCCGGAAATCCGCAAAGCCTCTCGAAAAAGAAGAATCATCGGGAGATTATGATTCTTCAACTGAAGGTCTTCAAACCGTGGACTGGTTTTTGAGACAGCCCGCAGATATCGCCAATCATACTGAGCAAAAAGAAGAAGCCGAAACATCTCCTTTCGTTTTGCCGTTGATTTATAATACTGCCACTGGGCCCTGTCGAGATAATTCTGAAGCTTCAACAGCTCACGCGGGGGTTTAAGGTTTGAAAAATTTATCTGAACACCCAAATCTTCCTGAAGTAGCTTCTCCATTGCTGCAAAGATTTCAAGATATGAAATCTTCCCCCTTTTAAACTTTTTATATTGTTTTGATGCCAGAAGATTCCTTAAGTGATCCCTGAAGTAAAGTATACTATTAATGAACCTGCTCTGGTTCTTAACAGAGAGAGTCTCGGCATCTTCAACAATACTAATCAAATTCAGTAAAAGATTATAGTATCTTTTCTGACTCCAGAGACTGTTGCAGTAGGTTATCTTCCTTTCTATATAATTCTTTTCAATTTTTTCAAGAGTATCTACCCTTCGGGCATAGGTAAAAGTAAACCTCATGGCTTCATTGTATATTTCCATTTTGAGCCTGTCCTGATAATGAGAAGACATTTTCAAAATGCTGTAATTATGGAGACATGTCAGGGGAGATGTACCGGCAATTTTACTTTTAAGCACATAAAGAGGCTTCTGGAGATACTCAGAAGAAGGAAGATATCTGAACAATTCTCTCGGCCGGGGGAAAGCCATCTTCAGCGTAAAAGCGGCTTTTTCTGCTTTGTAGGGATTTGAGTATTTATAAAGATGAGAAAGAATCTCGATATCATTCCTGTCAATGAGTCCGTTTCTGTTGACATCAACTTTTACCGAAAGCATGGTTTCCCATGCAAAGGGATTTTTGATAAAATCATCAAGCATCACCTGATCAACATGGTCCCATTTTTTGTCGTTATTCAGATCACCCAGCATAATCATCGTTGATAAGATATTTACCCGTTTGACGGGAATGGTAAAATAAAAGATCAACCCGGCTGCGAGAAGACCCGTAAGAATAATCAATAAAATAGGTTTTTTTCTCTTCATGGACTGTTAACTTCCACCTGTACCTTTATACTTTTACTCTTCTTCCTCAGTCTGCAGGTAGTCACGAATCTTATTATAGATTGCCTCAGGTATCTTGATGCCTAAAGACTTCAGCCGCAGCTCGTATTTTTCAAAACTGCTGACATGCTGTGACGTGTTCACGAATATCTTGAAAAAAGCGTGAATACTTCCTTCAATTTCTCTTCGCAGTTCAATATCATTATTAAGCATATCCTCTACCGGGGCGATGACCCGGTAGTTCACCGCCCGCCCCATGGAACGGTGGGCCACGAAACGCTGCAGCATTTCAGACTCGAAGTCCCGTTCTTCAATAGCCCTGGTCACAACAGAGAGATCAACACAGTCGATAATCTCGAAACGGTAGATCCCCTCAAGGCGCTCAGCAATCATTTCGCGGATTTTTCCCAGATTTTCACAGGTTCCCATATCATCAAGACACCCCCGCCCGCAGTCAAGGTAAAGAACCATATCAATATCCGATTCTGACTGGGAAAGCCCCACGTTAACTGAGCCCATAACATCCATGGCGACTGATTCAAAATGTCCCTCGAGAAGCTTGTTGACCTTCTCGAGCATATCAATACGCTCTTCGGTTTCTTTAGTTTGAAAGAGACGGAAAAATCCCCTGAGATCATTAAAGAGTTCTATCTCCCGGATATGGGAATACTTCTTTATTTCCATATCAAAGTTTTTACCCCGCTTCAGGGCGTCCCACCGATCCTGGTCGACAATTTCTTCACGCCAGGTATCTCCTTCGGGAATATAGTCAGCGATGTCATGTATCCGGTTCTTCACCAGTTTACGAAAACAGATATGCTCAATAACCCCATCATCAATATCGATCTGATGGAAAAAGCCCCCTTCACGAATATCCCCCGATACAGTAGTAACCTCTCCAAAGTTTGACGGGTTCAGGTATACGGTTCCCGATTCAGAAACAAACCCGAAGGCTTCATGGATATGTCCTGTCAGGCATAAAAGAACCGGATTGTTATCGCAATAGGTACGCAGTGCCGGGGAACCTGTCGGCCCTTTGAAGGAAAGCCAGTCATGCACGCCGTGGGCCGGCTGGTGGGTAACAATAATATGCGGTTTAACCGCCTTCAAAAAAGAATACATTTCATTGCGCCGGTCATCGGTTCCGATACCGGCACGGTACTGCACAATATAACGCTCCGGAATACCCGCAGTCCATGATGCGGCTCCCCCGTAACCGGCGATCTTCAATGCTTCCAGGCTGTGCCAGTGCATATGGAGATCCCGTTCATGGAGCGCTGTATACTTTAAGTCCATGTCATAGTTGCCGGGAATAGCAAAAATCTTCGCCGTTGTCTTATAGGCCATGACATTTTCAAGAACCTTGTACTTCTGCTGCATGACCCGGCGGGCCCGAATTGTCAGGCTCTGGTAATCCATCCCCTTTTGCTGAAGCTCTTCATCAGAATCAGGGGCGCTCAAAAGGTCTTCGACAAAATCTTCCAGCACTTCATCTTCCCGGTTCATCTGCCGTCGCAGGCCGTGAAACCATGACTGGAGCTCATGATAGCGGATTGCCGTATCAACATTGTAGAAAGGTATATCGATCAGGTCGCCTGAAATAATATAAACATCGGCAACCGTCTCAAGAAGAAGATCCTTTACCTCGTCAAAGCTTCCATGTACATCGGTCAGGTATATAATCCGCATTCAACTTCCCCCAAAACATATCTTATCATAGTATCTTTTAACCTGCCATAAATTTATTGCAATATCTTTTTATCTGGAGTACAATATATTCCAAGTCGACAATGTCTCCCGATTATTGAAGGCGAGCTTTCCAAAGCTCCCCTTCAATAATCGGGAGACAAACCAACGGAGGAACTTCCATGTTAAACTTCAACCTTTCACCTGAACAGCTTGCACTGCAGAAAAAGGCCCGTGAATTTGCCATTAAAGAAATTCTTCCCGTGGCATG
>CAZPEK010000290.1:0-4219 GCA_964585555.1 uncultured Leptospirales bacterium
GGTCGCCAAAAATGATAAATCAATTTCAGCAGGACGATATTTATGTGGAGATGACTTTTTTGCGGACGCTGGAAATTTATGGAAGCCTTGAGGATAGTGCTTCTGTTGAACTTCAGCAGATGCATTTCTTCCAGCTGGTTCGCAACATTGTCAAAGGTCACGGTTCCCCGGTTGTCTATCATAATCTTTAAGACACCGATTTTCGGGGAAATCTGGGGAATTTCTTCGATGCTGTTACTGGCTGTGACAACATTTTTGCAGAATTCGTACATTCGTACCAGGTATTCTTCCCGCCGTGAATCAGGGGCAATGAAGGTAAAGATGTTTCCCTGTTCATTGATAATGTATATCAGCGTATGCTCGTTTTTAGTTTCGTACATGAGGCTAATGGCATTTTTAGCCGCCTTTTCGATGAGTTTCCCATAGAGCTGAATACGGCTGTCTTCCCCGTAGAAATGAAGATCAATGCGGGGTTTCGGGTTCAGGGTGAGGGTAGTCAGCATCTTGATGAGATGGGGCTGAATGTCCACCTTGATAATATCTTTTTCCCGTGAGATAACAAGAAACTGGTCACCGAGACGGGTAACCATCCGCTTTGGAGCCCTTCCTTCCTTAAACAATATAAAATTGTAACTCTCCCGGAAGAGGCGTTCAAGTCCCTTGTAGAGAGGCTTAAAGGGCTCGGGAGTCACAACGGCGCAGAAATCATCAAAGGGCCGTGGAAGCTGTATCCCGTCCTGGAGAATTGTTTCGAGGATGGGAATCATGTCATTGATGCCGTTAACACGGCGGACAAAGGACTGGCCCCAGCTGGTGTAGTAGAGCCAGTCAATTGTTTTGATTTCTTCAACGTTTTCAGTGTTAAAATTTATTATCACCATGTTGTTAAGGCTGAAAGACTGGTGAAGGAAGAATTCATTCTTCAGGTAGACCCTTTTTTCGTTAAAGAGTTCATGTATCTTGTTGAGGAGTTCAAGAATCTGGTTCTGGTTGATGCGGCTGTAGCCTGACTGAATCTGGAGGCGCGTGAAGGTCGGGTGAAAAATCTGGTTCAGGGCCATCCATGAGAGAAGGCGGACAAGGTCAGCATCGGATTTCAAAGTTGTCGAAAGGAACTTATCCTCTGAGCTGGTGTTTCTTTTGTAGAGCCGCCACTGGGGATTGTCGAGGTCTTCGGTCAGTGGTTCGATATAGAGAATCGATTCATGGGGTGTATCCTTGAAGGTGATATAGTTGTCGATCTCTTCACTATTAGTTGAAAAGTATGATTTTATTTTTCTTGAAAGAAGCTTGAAGTCAGATTCAGAGATACGCTGGGCAAGGTTCAGGGCAGGAAGTTCTCTCGCTATTTTCTGGTACGAGAGGAGCATGAATTTACGTACCTGGTTCCAGAAATGCATTATCTTGTTGAAGTCCCAGTTGTCAAAGTTGTCATGATCTTTGATGCCCCGGGCGCTCCATTTCCAGTTAATGACATAGCGGGACATAACCATAACCTTGTAGGGAAGATTCTTTTTTCCCTTCATGCCAGCGTATTTACTCAGCTGGGGGTCGATCTTCAGGTAAAGGTTCTGACGGAGAATGGTTAAAAGATTTTTATCTTCAAGGATGCCGCTGTAGTAGGCGTAGACTTCTTCGAACATCAGCACGTACGAGTCGAGTATTTTGCCGCCGATTTCACCTTTCTGAATGGAAGCCTTTACCTTTTGACTGATAAGGTAGGTGCTTTCAGTGTCAAAAAGGTATTTTTCAAGGACCCCTATCTTAAGGATAGATTTGAAGGGATTTCCCAGGGCCTTGATAATCTGAAAGAGAGCTGCCCCGAGAAAATCTTCTTTTGATATGGTGTAGAGGTTGCCCAGGTCGATGTAATTTTTTTCCCGAAGTTCTTCAGGGACCTGGCTAAAAAGTTTTTCATATTCTTCGTCGCCGATACGGGGAACGACCCACCAGAAGGGTATTTTTCCCGCGATTATAATGGAACTCCTGTAGAATTCATCCTTCAGGGTTGCCCCGATGGTTGACCCGAAGGCCTCTGTTTCGTCTTCGGCGTAAATGTTGTTCTTCAGCTTGCTGATTTCATTGATGAAAAGGTGTACGTCAATCTTGATGTCTTCGATGGCCCATTTCTGAATTGCTTCGATCTTCTGGTAGAAACGGTCAACCTGTTCTTTAGGGATTCCGTGGCTGTCGATACATACCCAGTAATCGAAGTCTGACTGCTTTGTATAGGCGATGGTTCCGACGCTTCCCATGACTGCAAGCATCTGTATCATTGGATCTTTCGTTTTGAGCTTTATGTCATTCAGGTGGAAATGGCTCGACACATACTTCAGGGTTTCCTGGTCCGCCTTATAATTGGCGATGCCAAGGGGCAGCTCGCCTTCAATATAGCCGGGGAGTTTTTTATCATTGACACAGAGAAGCAGTGGGATTGCATTGATAACCCGTTTAACATTTGCATTGGTAATCAGCTGCTGAAACCGGTCAAATTTTTTCTGGTTAAAATTCAGAAAGTTTTGTCTGTTTTTTTCAATTGTATCAAGGAATGACATGAAATAACCTCCGGGCAGTCATGGGTCACCCGGGTTGTTTTATATTTAAGTTAGTGTAACGCTCTAAGTTTTAGTAGCAAGCAAAAAATGTTATTTGGTGATATTATTCTCAGCTCCCGGAATTCTGGTGTCAGTTGTCCGGGCACATACTTATTAAAATTAATATATCGCGGGTTGAAAAAAAAGAAGCCTCCCGGGGTTTCGCATTGACAAATAAAGAGAAACTGCAGTATCTTTATTTTCTGTATTTTTGCCGAAATCCGGGAACTTGACCACTTTGACCGATGTATTCTCAGATGTTAAGGCAGAAATCAACTGAAGATGAGAGGCATAATGGATATTGATGATATTCTAATCGAGGGCAATGAGATCCCTATAGATACTGATTTTTTGGAAAGCGAACTGGTATCCCTTGATCAGACCCTTCCTGATAAGCTTTATATTATACCAATTCGGTAGCGGCCTATTGTCCCCGGTATTGTCACACCAGAGATAATATCACAGGGGCGTTTTGCAGAAGCCATAGATCGGGTAATTGAAGAATCCCGCACCATTGGACTTGTCCTCATTAAGGATGACGAGAAAGATGATGTTGATATCGAAGACCTTTATAATTATGGAACAGCCGTGAAGATTCTTAAGCGGATAAACCTTCCGGACGGGGGCGTTAATGTCCTCATCAACAGTGTGAAGCGTTTTCGTATTGATGAAATAATATCAAGCAAGCAGTATATTGTCGCTGATGTTGAATACCTGAACGATAAACCAGCCAACCGGCGTACTATCGAAATCAAGGCTTTGACCCGGGAGGTGCTTTCTCTTTTGAAAAAACTTTCTGAGAGCAACCCGCTTTTTACTGAAGAGATGAAGCTGACCATGCTCAATGTTGATGAACCGGGGAAAATTGCTGATTTTGTGACTTCTATCCTTAATATTGAGAAGTCAGAATACCAGGAAATTCTGGAAACCCTGAATGTAAAGCGACGCCTTCAGAAGGTACTTCATCTACTTCATAAGGAGATGGAAGTCATGTCTGTTCAGCGAAAGATACAGGGACAGATTAATGATAAAATTGAGAAGCAGCAGAAGGAATTTTTTCTCAGGGAGCAGCTCAAGGCGATAAAGAATGAGCTGGGCCTCGAAGAGGACGAACGTACCCTTGAGATTAAGAATATGAAGGCAAAAATCAAGGCGTTCGATTTGAAGGGTGAAGCGCGGGAGAAGGTTGAAGATGAAATCCAGAAACTGAGTCTCATGGATTCTTCATCCTCTGAGTATACGGTTTCCCGGAATTATCTTGATACAATTCTTGGTCTCCCCTGGAATGTGAAGACCGATGACGCGATAGATATGGACGCGGCGGAAAAAATACTGGAGAAAGAACATTACGGCCTTGAAGATGTTAAAAAGCGGATTCTCGAGTTTCTCGCCATACGAAAGATAAAACCCGATGCCCGGGGATCGATTATCTGTCTTGTCGGCCCTCCCGGTGTGGGAAAAACTTCCCTCGGTAAGTCGATTGCCCATGCTCTGAACCGGAAGTTTTTCCGGGTATCTCTCGGGGGAATGAGAGACGAAGCTGAAATCAAGGGGCACCGGCGAACATATATCGGTGCCATGCCGGGAAAGATTATTCAGGGCTTAAAAATTTCAAAATCACGAAA
>CAZPEK010000290.1:4251-5118 GCA_964585555.1 uncultured Leptospirales bacterium
GATGAGATTGATAAACTGGGACAGAGTTACCAGGGAGACCCGGCATATGCCCTTCTTGAGGTTCTTGATTCAGAGCAGAATGTTGATTTTCGGGATCATTACCTTGATGTACCCTTTGATCTTTCAGATGTTCTGTTTATTACCACGGCGAATACCCTTGATTCGATTCCATCGGTGCTCCTTGACCGGATGGAGGTGATACGTCTTTCCGGGTATATTTCAGAGGAAAAGTACCAGATTGCCCGAAAATATCTTCTGCCAAAGCAGGTGGGAGAACACGGTCTCAAGAAAGGAAGTATTCAGATTGACAAGGCAAATTTTTTATATATAATAAATGGCTATGCACGTGAGGCAGGGGTCCGAAACCTTGAACGGCAGATTGAGCGGATATGCAGAAAATCTGCTACCGTGGTCGCCCGGGGTAAAAGGCTCTCAAAAAAGCCCCTTGAGAAGACTCAGATCCGTGAGTACCTGGGACCGGAGCCCTTTCTTGATGATGAATTCGTTAAGACAGAACGCCCCGGTATGGCAGTCGGTCTGGCATGGACCTCAATGGGTGGCGTTACGATGATCATTGAGTCCCTTGCCACCGAATCAAGCAAGGGCGGCAGCCTTAAACTGACTGGGCAGCTTGGAGATGTGATGACCGAGTCAGCCAGTATCGCCTACAGCATGGTTCAGCATATGCTGGTGGGTGATGAAGAGATGAAAAAGTTTTTTAACAGTAATGTAGTTCATATACATGTTCCTGCCGGGGCAACACCAAAGGATGGCCCTTCGGCAGGTATTACCATGGCAGCATCCCTCTATTCCCTGGTTACGGGAATGACGCTTAAAAAGGGATTTGCCATGACCGGAGAGTTGACA
>CAZPEK010000291.1:0-5104 GCA_964585555.1 uncultured Leptospirales bacterium
GGGAAGTGCGTATTTCTCTTCAATGCCCTTGAGACCCGCTGCCAGCATTACGGCAAAGGAAAGGTAGGGGTTACAGGCCGGGTCAGGGTTTCTCAGTTCAGCGCGCATGGTGCTCGGTTTATCGGGAGAACAGTTCGGAATACGTACCATTGCCTCCTGGCTGGTGATACCCCAGGTTGCATGGGTTGGTGATTCGTATCCATGAACCAGGCGTTTGTATGAATTTATCCACTGGTTGGTAATGGCAAAGAACTCCCGGCTGTGGCGCAGCAGTCCGGCAATAAAGTACCGGCCTGTATCTGAAAGATGATTTTCGGCCCGGGCATCGAAAAAAATATTTTCGTCTTCTTTGAACAGTGACTGGTGTATGTGAAGACCGGAACCGTTCTGACTGGCCAGGGGCTTCGGCATGAATGAACCGTATATGTTATTGATAAGCCCGATTTCTTTGGTGATAAGTTTAAAAGTCATGATATTGTCAGCGGTACTGAGGGCATCCCCATGGCGAAGGTCTATTTCGTGCTGGCTGTGACTTCCTTCATGATGAGATGAAATGACCGGTATGCCCATGTCTTCAAGGGTCAGGACTACCTGTCTGCGGTAATCAGCGGCTATGTCAAGGGGGGTCAGGTCAAAGTAGCCACCCTTGTCAAGTATTTCCGGGGAGTCTGAGTTTTTGAAAAAGAAGAATTCTATTTCAGGACCGGTGTAATATGAATAGCCTGAGTCTGAGGCTTTTTTAAGCATTTTTTTCAGGATATACCGGGAGTCCCCTTCAAAGGGCTGATTGTCTACGGTATAGATATCACAAAAAATTCGTGCTACTGAATCTTCCTTCGGTCTCCAGGGGAGTAGTGCAAAGGTAGAGGCGTCAGGCCTGGCTATCATTTCCTGCTCATCGGTTCTGATAAAGCCCTGGAGGGTGGACCCGTCAAAGCGGACTCCCTGTTCAAGGGCATCTTCAAGTTCGTCAATTGTAATGGCAAAGCTTTTTAGAAAACCGAGAATGTCGGTAAACCAGAGGCGAATAAATTTAACATTATTGTCATGGGCCAGCTTCAGTATATATTCATTGTCCTGTTTCATACTTTACAGTTCTCCTGTCAGGGCTCGGGGTTAAAAGGGTATCTACCAGCTGAGAAAAATTAAAACCGTAAACATTATAAGAATAAAAATAAAGAGCAGAAGCATTATAACCGTACCCTTTGAGAGGCCTATGGGCATATCGCCGGGAGCCGCAGCACCTGGGGGCTTCGGTTTGCTTTTCTTCGGATCACCCTGCAGGGAGAGACCATCAATCGTGGGATTATACATCCTGAGTTTTACCTGTTTTTCATTTTCGATAATTTTACCGTAAATATTAGGAGCAATCCGAACTAGAATTTCAATGGGGTCATTTTTCCCGGTTCCCGCTTTTATGTCGATGACTTCTCCCGGTATGGGGCGAATCTGGTTGTCTTCTTTCATCTGGAGTTGGTCAATATAGTGATTCTGCAGGTCAGAATTAGGGGTTACTTTAACCATCAGGTGATCACTCAGCCTGAGTTCATAAATTGGTTTCCCTTTTACCGGCGCAAGGAGGGGCTTTACCGATAGAATGACCGCACCGGTTCCGAGACCATACTGGTTTGTCGTTTCTCCGGATGGAGAATTATCATCGCCGACAGGTTTGTTGCGCCGATCTTTTATATCGGCAAACTCAGCAGGGGTAACTTCCTGGATTACCGATTCGAGAATAAGATTTTTTTCATGTACAACACGGTTTATCATGTCATAGAGAGTAATGTCGAGACTATCATAATCGTAGTTGTAAACACTTTCATAGAAACGCTTTACCAGGTTAATGTCTGTGTTGAGTTCCTTAAACTGATTCATCAGGGATGTGGTCATGCTGTTGTTAAAATGACCTTTCCATTTCAGGTCTGCAATGAATTCTTCGTATTTTTCCCAGCTTGTATGGAGCTCCAGGTCATAGGCATCTGAATAGGTCGATACCGCAAGGTTGAAATTTTCCATTTCGCCATTATTATTAAAGACCAGCAAGATCTGACCATAGAGGTTCATGGCACTGGATTTAAACCGGGCTTTAACGATCATTATATTGTTGTCAGTAATAGTATTGAAATCGGAACTCATATCTGGTATTTATGCTGGATCCTCGTTTAAATTTATATATGCAGAAAAAAAGACATATACAGCCTGTAATCTTAATCTTTAGGATATTTAATGTCAATACAATTATTTCATGGTAATTTGGTGCAAAAAAAGGAATTTTGAAAGGAAGTTTACCGGTTATTTGGTAAGCTCAGGGTGTTTTTCCCTTATCCTGTCGGAAATATTAATAGTGTTGACTGGAAAAAACAGGTACATTACAAATAATATGAAGAAGGAAGAGAAAAATGTATTTTTTCCCTTCATGGTTTTTACGATAATAATTATAGCTGATATTATATTACAAAAAGGTATTTTATCCATGAAAAACAGTAAAGCTTTTCAAAGCCTGGTTGCAACATTTCTGATTTTGACAGCTCCAACGGGTATGCTTCATGCTTTTACCGATCAGGCTACTTCTGAGCGAATTCTCGGGGAAAATAGAGGATATATAGAATTTTTAAACGTCTGTATTTCAAACTTTGCCACACAGAAATATTCTGAATTTGAAGATGTGCACCGTATCCATTTTAACGCCGATATCGCATATCTTCAATCTGACTACAAACGGACCTACAAGAGGGTTTACGAATCCCAGGGAAAAATGATGAAGCTTTATGAGACAGTTCTAAAGGATCTTTACCTTGAGGATTCAAAAAATATTCTTGATAAAATTGCTCCCGGTATCATTAAGTCAAAAAATGCCCGGGCGAGGCTTTATCTTACTCTGGGGTACCGGGACCGTACTGTTTCAATGACCTTTTATACAATTGGAGAAGCTTCGAATCCAAAGCTTTTTTCATATAAAATATTTAAATACGAAGAGGGCATTAAAATGGCCCGCAGGGCAAAACGGTATGGATTTCTTGCTCTTTTTGAAAGCAGAAAACCGGAAGTTAAAATGAAGATATACAATCAGCTTCTCAAGAAAGAATCTGAAAAGGGGCTTAAGTTTTTTAATCGTTTTCTTGGCAAGGAAGGTGAGCCCTTTATAAAAGAGCTC
The DNA here is from genome assembly GCA_964585555.1 of uncultured Leptospirales bacterium. Classification (GTDB taxonomy): domain Bacteria; phylum Spirochaetota; class UBA4802; order UBA4802; family UBA5550; genus CAZHNW01. Next base: position 3,155 of record CAZPEK010000291.1, read on the forward strand.
GATTTAACCTTTGAGGAAAATGAGAAGAGAGAGCAGACCAGCGGAAAAAAGCAGGTCTTCGAAAAAAAGGTTATGAAGCGGGTCAGGTTCAGACAGGAATCCCGAACAGCACGGTTTTTAATAAACCATGAGTTTGACCGGGTAGAAGACCTGATTCGGAAGTATGTAAATGATTTTAACTATAAACTGATCGATGCTACTTTTGATGTGCTTAAGGCTGATAAAGCGGGTACCCTTGCTCCTGCCCTTGATTTTGAAAAGATGAAGGTGCATCTTTTGGATAATTACCAGCGTCTCAGTAAAGAATCAGCCCTTGATTCTTTTCTCGATCGCCTTAAGGTTGAAGATGATATGAGCAAGCACCGTGAAGAAGATGGAACTGACGGCAAAGAGAAAAACAAGCCCGTAGAGGAAGATAAAAAGAAACCTGATGAGGGGACCAGTAAAGACCAGTAACGGGCCTTTACTTCCGTATTACCACATTTTTAAAAAGTCCTTGAATAATAATCCGCAGCAGGGTAATTATTAACTGATATCAGTATTATCTTCAGGGAGGATGTGCGGCCCCCAAGGGGGCCGCACATCCTCCCTGAAGTAAACTGCTATTTCAATTACCCGCTGTGGAGAAATCGATGAGATATAGTCTAAAAACTTCAGTTATCCTGCTTGCAGCCATTTTTGCCCTGTCCTCACCGGGGTGCAAAACCGAAAAAAAACCCCAGATCGGAATAGTGGTTCCTACCGGCGATGAGCGGGTAAGCGATGAAATTCCCTTTGTTATTCATGAAGTACTTGAAAATACCCCTGCACACCGGGCAGGCCTCCAGGGGGATGATGTAATCATTCAGATTGACGGGATTGTTCTTAAAGGCCTTACCCATGGATATGTCTATAAGAATATTCTACTTGGAAAGCGTGGTACTGTTGCGACCCTGGTAATTCTTCGGGACGGGGAGAAAAAAGTTATTCAGCTGATACGGGGCGGTGAAAAATAATGGAACGGTTTCAGCAAATCATTTTTTTTATACCAAAAGCAGTTCTCAGGTATCACTGGGGAATAATACTTTTTATCTCATTTTTTGTTCTTACCGTGTTTGGCCTCGATATTCTCTACTGGGTTTTCAGTAATTATTATTAATTATTTTTTTCATACTTTTCTGACATAATTTCGAAAATATTTACCTTTTTTCTGCATTTTAAGAGTATACTGCTTAAAGGCGACTTTTTTGACTTTCTCTTAATGTGAGTACAACTATATTTTTATTACCAAAGCCCATACAGGTGGGCTTTGGTTTGACTTTGATAAAGAATTGAAGTATATTTAAAAGTGGTATATACTTGTTTTATCAAAGAACATAATCCAGCATTGTACACAATGTCCTGGGAGACAGCACATGCGCCATGGGGAGGATCTCTAATGAAAAAATACACGAAAGCCCTTACTTTACTAACAATTCTTCTTTTCACTGTTACGCAGTGTAAAAATGACGGGGCAGGTGATAAAACCGGAAAAGTAAATGATGCCCGGGTTATTTTTGCCATTGGAGATGTGAAAGTAAAGACCCGGTCCACATGGGTGGCGGCACAAAATCAGATGAAAATTTCACAAGGAGCAGAGATTAAAACCGGCAGTAAATCTCAATGCAATGTGGTAATAGGGGAAGACTCATTTGTTTCTATTAAAGAAAAGTCACACCTGGTTATTGAAAAGATTTTAAAAGATGTCAGCGGTGTTGAAGAAAACCTTCTTGAGCTGAAAGTGGGCAGAAGCATTGTAAATCCGAAGAAACTTCTCAAGGGAGACAGCTTTCGGATTAAAACACCCACTGCTATCGCTGCTGTCAGGGGAACTAAATTTATTGTGGAACAAAGGCCCGGGATTAAACTGAAAGTTTCCGTTGTTGATGGGAAGCGATGCTCGGGTGCGACCCCTGCAACCAGAACACGCCG
>CAZPEK010000292.1:0-4804 GCA_964585555.1 uncultured Leptospirales bacterium
GCTTTATGACATCCGGAAAACTACGAATGGCCAACATGGTTAACCATCTTCCTTACGGCGGTGATGCGCAAAAGGCAATCGATACGGTAAATGAACAGTTTGATGCATCGGTGACCTGGGAGGATGCCCGAAAATTGAGAGAATACTGGAAGGGCCCTTTTGTCTTAAAGGGAATTCAATGCATAGAAGACTGCAAAAAAGCCCTTGATATAGGAGCCACTGGCGTTGTGCTGTCCAATCATGGGGGCAGACAGCTTGATGGAGCTCCTCCACCTTTTGTGCTCCTCCCTGAAGCCGTTGCGGCAGTCGGAGATAAACTGGAGATTTATATCGATGGAGGGATTCGGCGGGGATCTGATCTTATAAAGGCGATGGCACTGGGAGCATCGGGCTGCATGATTGGGCGCCCCTATCTTTACGGACTTGCAGCGGGGGGAGAAGAAGGCGTCGCTCGGTCAATTGAAATTTTGCGTGAAGAGATGGTGCGGGTGATGCAGTTAATCGGATGTGATACAATTGAAAAACTGGATACCAGCTATGTAAAAAAAATAAAGTAAAGAAAGGAAGAGATAGCTATGAGTAACGGCGCAAAAGCATTGATTCAGACTCTTCTCAATTCAGGGATAGATACCTGTTTTACAAATCCGGGAACCTCCGAGATGCACTTCGTCGCGGAACTGGACAATACTGACATGAAAGCCGTGCTGACTCTCTTTGAGGGAGTTGCGACCGGGGCTGCCGACGGATATGCACGCATTGCCGGTAAACCGGCAGCGACCCTGCTGCACTTAGGGTGCGGACTTGGTAATGGACTGGCTAACCTCCACAATGGCCGCAAGGCCCGTGTTCCGATAGTGAATATTATTGGAGACCATGCGACTTACCACAAACAGTATGATGCCCCGCTTGAGTCAGATATTGAAACAGTGGCCAGAAACTTTTCTACCTGGATTCGCACCTGTCCCTCCACTGAACAGCTTGCTGCTGATGCCGCTGAGGCAGTTGCGGAATCCAAAAAGCCCCCGGCAAAAATATCGACATTGATTCTTCCTGCTGATATATCCTGGCAGGAAGGAGGGACGGCGGAAGAAGCTCTACCTGCTGCCCCTTCTCAACAGGTTTCCGATGGAACTATTAATAAAATTTCACAAGTACTGCTGCAGCAGGGTAAAAGAACCGCAATCCTTTTGGGGGGCAGAGTCCTGCAGGAAGAAGGCCTGGTTGCCGCTTCGAAAATTGCGGAAAAAACCGGTGCTAAACTTTTTGCTGAAGTATTCCCGACACGAATAGAGCGTGGGGAAGGACTGCCCCATGTTGAAAGAATTGCCTATCTCGCAGAGATGGCATCGGTTCAACTCAATGGCTTTAAAAACCTTGTCATAATAGATTCGAAAGAACCGGTATCTTTTTTCGCATATCCAGGAAAAAAGAGTTACCTGGTGCCTGATAAATGCACTGTTCATTTGCTGAACAAGCCGAACCAGGATGCCATGGCTGCTCTTCAGAAGCTCGTATTGACAGTTGATGCCGAAGCAGTGACGCCAAAGCTGCAGGTAGCCCAAAGACCGAAGCTGCCAGCGGGTACGTTAACCGCCTCGAAAGTTTGCCAGGCAATAGGTGCACTTATGCCTGAAAATATCATCATCTCCGATGAAGCACAGACTTCAGGTGTCCAGCTGCCGCCCTTTACTGCCGGTGCACCAAGACACGATGTACTCACTCTCACAGGCGGGGCCATTGGTCAGGGATTGCCGGTAGCCCTGGGTGCAGCCATTGCAGACCGGGAACGACAGGTAATTGCCCTGGTTGGCGATGGGTCGGCGATGTATACGATTCAATCTTTGTGGACAATCGTGAGAGAGAATCTCGATGTTATTGTTGTTGTTTTCAATAATCGTTCCTATGCAATTCTCAATATTGAGCTCGAAAGAGTCGGCGCGAAAAAGTCAGGGGTAAAAGCAAAATCGCAGCTTGACCTGTCACAGCCGAAGATTGATTTTGTTTCCATTGCTGCCGGTATGGGAATGCCGGCGAAAAGGGTTCAGACAGGCGAAGAGTTCACTGATGCTTTGAAGACTGCCTTCAGCAAGCCCGGGCCCTGTCTAATCGACGCGATTGTCCCTAATGAGTATGAGGGGATTAAACTGAAGGCATTACCTCATGTACTGGGCGTTATAAACAGTATCCCTTCTCCTGTGGCAAAAATGATTAAAAAAAAATTTGCACCTTAAACAGTAACAAAAAGTTTTTCCTGTTGCTTTTTCAATTATTATTAATTCATCACCCTTTCATTCAATCTGCCAGAACTTATGCGATTTATCATCGATGTATTCAAAATAATTTTTTGACTTTTATCATCGTGTAATCTGCATTGCCTCCAACCGGCGCATGAGATACAACAAGTTTTATCATCAGCTGCATCATGACACCAGAATATTAAACTATTGACAAAAAGCGTGGGCCATGCGAGGCTTTTTTAAATTTTACCTGGATTCTAATGTTTCTGTTTTTTCAGGGGGGAGAGTTTACACTGGGGCATCAGGGGCATTATGAATAACGAGGCAATACCCACAGAAAACTTCACTCACTGGCTGATAAAGATTCGAAAAGCGCTTCGTGACAACAACGGTATTGATGTGCCCTGCGCTGAGTGCAGGGCCTGCTGTACCTCAGGTTATTATATCACTATACATCCTCATGAAAAAAAGACTCTGGCTTCTGTTCCCCGGGAATTTCTCTCTGATGCTCCCGGGGCTCCGCCGGGATCCAGGCGTCTTGAGTTTAATCACAAAGGGCAGTGTCCTCTTTTGCAGCAATCCATGTGTATAATCTATAAAACCCGGCCATGGACCTGCCGCATCTATGACTGCCGTCTTTTAACCGCAGCTGGTCTCACTGAAAGCGATGACAAAACAGAAATAAACAAACAGGTAAAACGATGGAAGTTTGCTTTCTCCGATGCTATTGATTATGAAAACTTCGAGGCTGTTAAAAGAGCCGCCCGGTTTATTGTTGACCACAGAAATGATTTTCCGTGGGGATATGTTTCTTCAAGGCCTGTCCAGCAGGCCGTTGTGGCGGTTAAGGTTTTTGAAATATTTAAAGCAGACAGCCTTGAAACATCCGAAAAATCGAGGGAATCTTTTATCGCCGCTGTCGTAAAAGCCCTTAAAGAATTTGATGCCTGACTTCCAATCAGGAAAAACGATCAGACTGGTATCAATAACAATACTTCCGAAGTCAAAATAACTTAACCTTGTATGGTGATTTGCAGAATGTAATTGTTTAGAAATCTATTCAATATTATTTAAATTGAATTATAGATATATTTCTCAAGCAAATTCTTTTCATTGACAAAAAACAGGGATATACGATTTATCAGTATCGTTAATAATTTTATGATCCCGTTAAATGAAACAAACCATTACCAGTAAACCCCCGGCATTCGGCGAATTCGTTGCCCTTATGGCACTGACCATGTCCCTGGTTGCCCTGAGCACCGACTCCATGCTTCCCGCCCTGGCTTATATCGGTAAAGACCTTGGGGCCTCGGGCAGCAATAGCAGCCAGCTTGTGGTGTCTCTCTTTTTTCTGGGCCTGGCCGCGGGCCAGGTGTTCTACGGACCTGTTTCTGACAGTGTGGGAAGGAAGCCTCCTCTTTATGCTGGTTTTATGATTTTCATACTCGGTTCCTTCCTTTCACTTTTTTCAACCAGCTTTACCATGATGCTGGCAGGACGTGTATTGCAGGGACTCGGTGCAGCAGCGCCACGGACACTGACACTTTCCCTGGTAAGGGACCAGTATCATGGCAACCAGATGGCCAGGATAATGTCATTTGTCATGACGGTCTTTATTCTTGTGCCGGTAATCGCTCCCGTAACGGGCCAGGTGGTGCTGCTCTTTTCAGGGTGGCGGGCCATATTTATTGTTCTTCTTTCCATTGCCGCCATTAACCTTGTTTGGCTGGCCTTAAGACAGAAGGAAACCCTTCACGAAGAGTACAGGGGAAAACTCACCGCCCGTTGGATGATTCATGCCGCGGGAATGTTTTTTTCAAGCAGCCAGGCTGTGGGCTATACGGTTATTGCCGGCATTGTCGGCGGGGCCTTCCTTGGTTATCTGAACACATCCAGGCAGGTTTACCAGGACATCTACGGTCTGGGAAAACTGTTTCCCCTTTTCTTTGCCCTTACGGCCCTGTCCATAGGGAGCGCCGCCCTGAGTAACGCGCGGCTGGTAATGCGTTTCGGCATGAAAATCATGGCCTTCAGGTCGATGCAGGCAATAGCTCTTTTTTCTTTTTTATTTTTTGTCACCGCCTTTATGTCAGAAGAGAGCCCTCCCCTCTGGATGCTGATGGTATATTTTATTCCCACCTTCTTCTGCATAGGCATTCAGTTCGGAAATCTTAACGCCCTGGCCATGGAGCCCCTGGGTGCTATTGCCGGAACCGGTGCGGCAATTGTCGGGTTTATTGCCACGCTGATACAGTTTGTCCTCGGTACTCTTATCGGGCAGATGTATAACGGCACACTGCTTCCCCTGGTGGGAGGATTTGCGGTCTTGAGCATGATTTCTCTCGTGCTTATGGTTTTTCTAAAGAGGAGCAGCTGATTCCCTTGATGCTCATTCTTCTAAACATTTATCTCTTATAACGTAGTAACCTGCGCCAATGGCGGTAATGCCATCATCATCTCCACCTATCTGCATTGTTCCACCGTAGGTTTCAAGGTCATTCTCTATCTCTATGCTAAAATTTTCCCAGGTAACATGGAGCTCCCTCTCTTCATGCTGTATCTCA
>CAZPEK010000292.1:4814-5094 GCA_964585555.1 uncultured Leptospirales bacterium
GGAGCTTGCCGCCAGGTATATAGGAGATTTTAATAATGACGGGGATATCCTTGACCCTTTTGAGTATTATCCCGGCAATTACCTGAGCGGCTCATGGGTTGATAATTCAAAGACTAACGAACTGGGCGAAGTGTATAATAATTTTGTTGCAATTAACCTTCGCACTTATAGTACACTGAATACTGGAACACACCCGGTAAAAAGTGTAAATGCAAATATGCTTGGTATTTACGACATGAATGGCAATATTGAAGAATTCTGTTACAATCCAGCAGAAAAC
>CAZPEK010000293.1:0-2302 GCA_964585555.1 uncultured Leptospirales bacterium
TCATGTACTTCATGGTGAATCGTTGTTGTTGTGCTTTATTTGTAACTTCATGGTACAAAACAGATGTTGTCGTATTAAATTAATGGCATTGAATTACAAAAAGGAAATATCATGGCAACAGAGGAAAAAAAGGCTGAATTATTGCGACAAATACATGATGCGGTGGTGGAATTTGAAGAAGACGACAGTGCCCGGCTTTGCAATGAGGCCCTTGCGCTTGGCATCGATGCCTATGATGCGATAATGGACGGTCTGGCGGCGGGTATGGCCACCGTGGGCAAGCTGTATGAAGATAAGGAATACTTTGTACCCGAATTGCTGCTGTGCTCGGATGCCCTGTATGCCGGACTCGAAATTCTGCGGCCCCATATCCGGCCCGGTGTGGCCCATAGCGCCGGCAAGATTATCATCGGTGTAGTGGAAGGCGATATTCACGACATCGGCAAGACCCTTGTCAAAACCATGTTTGAGGCCGGTGGCTGGGAGATATTTGACCTGGGCAAGGATGTGAAGCTGGAAAAGTTTGTCGAGGAACTGGCGCGCACCGATGCCGATGTGGTGGCCCTGTCCGCGCTGATGACCACCAGCATGCTGGCCATGCCCAAGCTCATCGAGATGCTCAAGGCCCGGAAACCCGAGGTGATTATCATGGTGGGCGGTGCACCGTTGAACGCTGACATCGCAAAGCAGTACGGTGCCGACGGATATGCCAACGACGCCATCAGCGCGGTTCAAGAGACGGCAAGACTGCTCGCCGCGTCATAAAAAGGGGACTTACCAGTCCATCAAAAAGTGGAGTCACCTTAACCTATGGAGATGCCGCTCACCCTCATGCGGTAAAATCAACCAGTGATGGTAAAACCTATGATTACGATGAAACAGGAAACATGGTTGATCGTAATGGCAGAACCCTGAGCTATGATTTTCGCGCCAAACTTCTTTCTGTTAAAAATGGTGAAACAACAATTGAAGAATACGGCTATAACCACAATGGCGAGCGGGTAAAACGGGTAAAGAGTGACGGTACTGTTGTTTACAGTATCGCGGGTCTTTATGAAATTACTGTACGGGCCGATGGTGCCAGGCTTTACACGAAGAATATTTACGGTATTCAGGATGAACTGGTTGCCCAGGCTTCTATTGGCAACGAGGCTCTCAGAACTGCCTACAGCCCTGCAGTAATTGGTTCCCGGTACAATGTTGCAAGCATCGGCGGTTTTTTCGGGTATGTACATGATTATGCAAGTTACCTTACCGGAAATCTTTCAACCCTGAGGTATCTCACCCTGGGCGGCATGCTTCTCGTTCTGCTTTTTCTTGGTATAGGCGTTCTTCCGCACCGTGAATATTAGCAGCGAAGGGGGAGCCGTGATATTCTCTGGCCGAGGCGTTTTGCGCCCGCCCTGGTCTTTGTTGTTGTAGCGGTCTTTGGTTTTTCCGGATGTGAGGTATCAAACGGTGGAGGAGTCCCTCCGGGAGAATGGACAAGCTGGGAAAATGTTGATTATGAGGCACTGGAAGGTCAGGGCATAAAGAACCAGTCAATACCCGGTATGTACTTTTATCATCCGGACCAGACAGGGAACATCAGTTTTATTACTGATAAAGATGGTAATAAAATTTCACAGTATTTCTATAAGCCCTTTGGCGAAATGTTCCATGTTGATGGGTATGATTTTAGTAATAGAAAGTATAACAGTCATAAGTTTGACGGTACCGAAGCTGATGGAGGTACGGGACTTTACTATTACAAGGCCCGCTACTATGATCCGGCAATCGGCAGGTTCCTGACTGCAGACTGGGCCATCCAGGAGAAGACCAACAGCCAGTCTTTGAACCGGTATATGTATACAGCGGGTAATCCTGTTAAGTATGCCGATCCCTCGGGTAATTTTTTCAAAAAATTGTGGAAGGGAATTAAGAAGGGCTTTAAAAAAATTGGAAACTATATCAAGAAAAAATGGAAGGAAATTTTAATCCAGGTAGTTGTTGCTATCGTGAGGGTTGTTGTTACCATTTACGCAGGACCCATTGCAGGAGACCTGGTAGCGGCGGGAATCGAAATCAGCATGAGGGTTGCAATGAAAGAACCTCCAACTGCTACATCGATGTTTGCATATTTTTAATTCTCTTGATGCAATATTTGAATAAAGTGATGCCCCTGGTTTTTATAAGCCGGGGGCATCGCTTTATAATATACTCTTTATTCATTTAAAGAGTTACGTTTTATTCATTTTAAATGATAGAACCTTCAAAAACGGATCATTATATTTGCATCTAACCGTGAACCCGCAGGTCCCGT
>CAZPEK010000293.1:2312-4404 GCA_964585555.1 uncultured Leptospirales bacterium
TTATTGGTGATTATAGATTCGTTATTCGATCTGTTACGGTTGAATGTTTAATGGTTGCATCTAACCGTGAACCCGCAGGTCCCGTTCATAGTCCTTGAGCTGGCGTCCGGTGATCATCTGCCGTTCAAGGGCAATGAGTCCGAATTTTTTATGCTCACCATGCTCCTGGTACTTGAGAACCTGGGCCACATCCATGGGCTTCATGTCGCCATGGTCCATGAACCATTCACCTGTTCTGGGAAACATAGACTTCCCCTCCCTTTATACTTTTTAAAAGGCTGTATAAAATATACCGGAAGGGGAGGAGGGAAAAAAGTTTTTTATCCGATTGCCCGGGCAATCAGAGTCAGGGGATGCACCACCTCGTAGGGGGTAAAATTCTCGATCTGCCATTTACAGGTGACGCAGTCGGTTATGACAATTTCCGGGGTTGCTGCCTCTATGCGCTTAAAGAGCTCTGAGCCGACAGACTTTGAAATATCAAAGTACTCTTTTTTGAAACCATAGGTCCCGGAAAGACCGCAGCATTCTGAATGGAGAATAACCAGGTCAAGACCGGGAATTCGTTTCAGTACGTCAATGGTATACATGACGCCTCCCATGCGTTCAAGGTGGCAAGGGCTGTGATAGGCGGCCCGGATATGCACGGGATTCATTTTCGGCATGTTTCCTTTTTCAAACTGATCGAAGAGAAATTTGGTTACATACTCAATGTTGTCATAGATTTCATTGTTATCCATGTGTAGAAAATTCTTATATTCATATTTTAAAGCATAACTCCCGCTTGAGCAGGTCTGAATGATTTTTTTCTTTTCTTTGCCTGATGCTTTGTCGAGGGAAGCGATGTTGAACCGGGCGTTCTTTTTGGCACGCTTGACGTCTCCATTGGCGATTGCCGGGACACCACAGCATTTCTGCTCAGGTACCTGGATGCCGATATTCATGGCGTTGAGCACTTTTACCAGGTCTTTGCCCAGGTCATGGTCCATCCGGTTGACGCTGCAACCGTGGAAGTAGACAACCTGTTCAGGGAAGATTTTCTGGTCAGGGGTTTCTTTTTTAAACCATTTCTGGAAAGAGCCGGTTTTAAACTGTGGAAAGCTTCTTCCGGATGCTATGCCGATGAACATTTCCATAAAGAACTTAACGATTCGCTGGCCGGTGAAAAAGTTGACAATGGGGCTGAAGGGACTGAGGAGAATACCCATCCAGTCCATACGGCTTAAAAGAAAGTTTCTCAAGCTGAAATGCTTTTTGCCGTAGTTCCATTTCGCTTCCTGGATAAGGTCGGCTATCTTTACATCCGAAGGGCAGGCGACTTCACAGCGTTTGCAGTTTGTGCAGTACTTGAGACCGGAGTCAACAAGTTCCGGGGACTTTATCCTGAGTCGTTCAGCATCTGGGCCGGACTGCTTTGGCCCCGGAAACAGATGGGTGGCCTTTGCGACCGGGCAGTATATTGTACACACGGTACATTTGATGCAGTGGTCAAAGCTTATATTTTCGAGTTTAATCATGAACGATCAGCCTTTGTAATCTTTAATGATATTCATGGCCGCCTGGTATCCTGTTGCCACGGCCACACCCCCGCCGGAGGCTTCTTTTATCGGGTTGTAGTCCGAGAGGATTGCCCCGGTGCAGTAGAGGTTTTTAATGGTTCTTCCTGTCTGGTCTGACGGGTTGAGGTTCTTGTTTGTTTTTACTCCATATTCTAAAAACCGGTGGCTTTTCTTATCAAAGAAATCCTTTGAGTACCATTTGTTTCGTGGTTCAAGCGTATTGAAGCTCAGGTTGAAAACCGGTTCATCCATCCGGTTGAAAGAGCTTCTCAGCCCGCCGCTGAAAAAACTTCCTGTTGAAAGAACAAAGTACCGGGCCTTGTGCTGCGTCTCCCCATAGTTTTCAGTATAGACATGGGAAAGTTCGCCTTTGTCTATGTTTCCTCCAACCACTTTGTCTCCCGCATTGTATTCTCCACCCAGGGCGGAAAAGCGTGCCCGAAGCGCATTATCGAGACGGAGACCAAGTATTGAGGGGGGAAGTGTAGGCACCTCATAGATGATCAGTCCCGTCAGCTCCTGAAGGCGCTGGT
>CAZPEK010000293.1:4414-5071 GCA_964585555.1 uncultured Leptospirales bacterium
TGGCGGTCTGCGACAGCACCAATACGGTATCAGTTCTGTTCGGTAATGGATCCCGTCAGCTCCTGAAGGCGCTGGTAGATGAGATTGTAATTGTTGATGCCGATAAAAGCCGGAAGACTGACTATTTCAGCCCCCTGGGCATGTTTTTTTATTTCTTCCGCAAGGCGGGGAAGGTATCTTTCGGTATCAAAGATTCGGGCCAGGTCTATTGATCTGAACTCGTGCTGGTTGCGCTGACTCTTTGAATAGTTGGGCATTCTGATGGTGCCGGTTACGATTTCTGTATCCTTGAACATTGAGTTTTTTCTGAATTCTTCAATGCCCAGGGCAGAATAAAAGTCCCGGTAGCCGTCGAATTCAAGGACCGCAATCTTTGACTTCCTTTCAAATGCCTCTTTAACCTTATCATTGTAGACGCTTATGGGAGAAAGATAAGTCGGTTTCATCGAACCGAAGGCGGTTACATGAAAATGATTTCGTTTTTTATTGTTGTAAAGGAAGAGTTCTTCTTTTTTTATTTCTTCAGTGAAAAAGTCGAAAGATTCCTGTATTGTTTTTACTCCCACCTTCGCGTAGGGATGGTCTTTGCTGGTTTTGATAAACTCTTTTATGAATGGAAAGGGGTCGGTTATGGCCCTTCCCCGGGGGCTGACACCG
>CAZPEK010000294.1:0-5064 GCA_964585555.1 uncultured Leptospirales bacterium
GGGGAAGAGGTGGCTTGTTTCTGAAGGCATCAGATATCTCGAAGGAAGTTTGATTTCCGGCCAGAGAGAGTCATCATAATCAGGCCGTGCGAAACTCAGGTCGTTTCCACGCATGATCTTCCATGTTCCAGAGATATCATGAGACCATTCTCTCGAAGAATTGTCACGACTGAATACACCCGTGCCAGCGAGAAGAAGAAAGATAAGGATCAATAGTTTTTTCATCGGATCTGTTCTGACCAGGAAAAGAATAACTTCCTCTCATAATAACCGTTATATTTTTTAACCTGTCAAGCAGAATACGATGGGGTGGCGGGATCCCGGTCGGGCCCGGAATCCCGCCAATACTGAGGAATGTATGTAATCATACCAGCGTATAATGCTGGATGTGATACTTCCCGGTACCATGTTAAGAAGAGTACTTTTCCGTTAGAAATGAATCTCCGGTACCAGTATTAGCAGAAATATATATGACCTTTTAATGTCCTGCTACACAAAAGGACTGTTTTGTGTTTTTGAGTATTGTCATTTTTACATATGTAAAAATGATAAGTCTTTTGGGAGGGAATCAGGAAGGATTTTCGCGAAATTCAGTGGGAGTTTTGCCGGTTTTGCTTTTGAACACCCGGTTAAAAGTACTGAGACTCTCAAAACCGACGCCATAGGCGACTTCAATGATCTTTTCATCATTTTCTGTAAGCCTGGCTGAAGCGTCTTCAATTCGCAGAGTGTTTATATACTCGTTGATTTTCTGCCCGGTATAGGTTTTAAAAAGACCACTCATATAGTTGGCGTTCATTCCGACAGCAGCAGCGAGACCTTCCCGGGAAAGGTCGGATGTATAATTGCCTTTAATAAAATCAATTACCTTGTCGAGCTTTTTTCTAGACATTTCATTAATCTGGTTATTGCTTTCTTCATCCCCGGCGGGGAGATCCCCGGGTGAATTTTTTTTCAGTATACCATAGAGAGCCTGAAGCGTCATTTTGTTTTTCATTCTATCCCTTGCAAAGATCATGCTGAACACCAGAAGAAAAAATGGTGAACAGTAAGTAAGCATTAATAAAAAGAACCGGCCGCCGGTGATATAAAAATAAATTTCAACGATAGAGATGGTCACTCCGGCTGCAGTAATGACACTTAAAATGATAAATTTAAACCGGTCAGGTTTCAGGCTGTTTAGAAGCAGAATAGTTCTGAAATAAACCGGTGTCATGGTAACAATGCTTATAATGGACAGAAAAAATATTATATTGTAACGGTTTGCCACGCGAGCATCTGAAAAAAAACTGATATAAAAGGTTGAAATTATAATTATCACCAGGAAGGGAATAAATTTAATATTAGTTGTTTTGATGTATATGCCATAGAGGGATTGAATAATCAATATTAAGGCTATTGAAAAGAAATGTATGGAAGACCATATAATAAACTGACTGAAAGCGGGAGATACATTATCAAAGGTCAGAAACATTGACGCGAGAAGAGCGATGTATACGGCAACGGCAAAAGATGAATAGAGGTAGAGGCGTTCGTTTCGGTTCCAGATAAATATAATCAGAAGAATAAAAAGGCTGATTATCGAAGAGAACAGAATCTCCAGGGGAAGGTGAATATAAATAAGGTCGCTAAAAAGACGGGTGTTGTGAAAAGTTTTTCTCGAGCTCAGGGAGATATCAGAAGCAATACCCGCCTGTTCCCCCATAAAAGTTCCGAGATAAATATATATCTCGTTATCTCCCTTTTGCAAAAGCCCCGCGGGAATTGTATAGTTTCTCCTGATCGGCAGTATACTAATATCGCCGAATTCGTGGAATCCGATTTTAGTTCCATTCAGGTAGAGTCGGTCGGTATGAAAAACCCTTCCCATACATATGCCATAATAGTTTTCCGGAGAAGTCACAACAAAGCGGGTTCTGAGCCAGAGGTGCTTAAACTGACTGACCGTAGTCACGGGTGGATGGAATACGTTGGGCAGTTTTATCGGCTGCCATCCCGATTCTTTCTGAATAGTCGAAAGGTGGGGTGTATCATTGAAAAGAACTTCCCAGTTGGTCAGTGTGTATATGCCTTCATCGGTGCTGCAGGCAGTTATTGACAGACTTAGAAACAATAAAAATATTAATTTTTTCATAATAAAGAGTGGAATTGAACCTGTAGCCCTGTATCCAGTCGCTCATGGGTTTAATCTTGTTATAATTGAACTATAAGAGAAAAAACAGGATTGTCAAGAATTAAAATAAAAGCTAACCGGGAAGACGTTTATTGAAAAATTTATTTTGTATACCTTAAAAATTATTGACAAATTAGTTTGTTTTATACACTATTATGCCAATCTATCCAATTTGTGACACGGGAAAAGCTAAATATACAGCACAGGAATTTGTTTTTCCTTTATTTTTAATGTATCCAATTCCTATCAATATTCTCTCTGTTTTTACCGATAATAACTACAGATTGTAAGGAGTTATTCCGTGGTAACAATTGAAATACACAGCTACAGCCAGATAACTGTTTTTGAAATTCGTGGCAGGTTTTTTACGGAGTCAATAGACCATGTAAACAGGGAATGGCGAAGGGCAGTAAAAAACAGGCCCGCAACTATTGCGGTAAACTGTAAAAATCTTGAAAGTATCGATTCTTCAGCTGTCGGTACCCTGGTCCGTTTTCTTAACTATGCAATGGAAAAGGATATTGAACTTGTTTTTCTCGATTTGAGCAAAGATATCCGGCGGCTATTTGTTACTGCAAAGCTTCATGATTTTTTTGCCATATCTACTTCGAGAGAATTCTGCAGCAAACACCATATTCGCCTTTCAGCCTGAAAGCCTCTATCATCTATTGTTATTTAATATCTGCCTCAGCCTTAAGTTTCTCGATAAGTGCAATATATGACCCGTTTGAAAATGTTTTATAGACGTTTATTCCTTCATCCTTGAGGGTCTGAAGGATTTTCTGAAACTGGCTCATTTCTTCCCCGGTATTATAAATCTTTGTACATATACCGTGCCGTTCACCATAACCGCATTTCATACATGAAGGGTTGTGTCTTTTTGACACCGTGATGGCGTGATTGTATTCGTTTTTGTAGCAAAAGGGACAGAGCTCATAGTTCAGCCCTGCGGCTTGATTTTTATATATGTTTTTCTCAAGCTTTTCCCAGTAAGCTTTGGCATCCTTTTCGGACCACGACATTATTTCTTCCCGATCTTCTTCAAGGAAATACCACTCTTTGGGAATGGTATACATCTTTTCCAGATTATTTGACTTTGATTCCATGAAAGCAGCAAGTAGTTGATTAAATTTTTTCATTTGTATTTTACCCCATAAGTACCCTAGGTGGGTTACTGAAAATATTAAGATAAAATTGTCAAACCATTTCTTTTATCATCTCTCTGTTTATTGGATACTATAAGATTTGCAAGTATTTTATTCTTTATTATTCAACTTTGTAAATAAAGATTTAAGAAAGTTTATAGAGAGTTAAAAGTTGACATAATCTTTTTTGTCTGAAATAATTACTTTTTTCCAATGCTTTTTCCCTATAGGGGTTTTTCCCCCTATTAAATAGGGGAACCCCTATATGTAAAAAGCATTGACGCCTATTGTAATTTTTTGCGTGCTAAGTTGTATTTATCTCCTGAAAATAATGTAGACTATTATTCTATGTTAATATGTGGCAGAAACTCCCGACTCAGAATACTGTTCACTGAGCGGTAACTATTGTTTCCATGGGGCAAACGGGTTATGAGATATATTTTTTGCACTACTATCAGCCTTTTTCTTTATCTCGCATTGACTGCAGGAAGCGGAACAATTTTTTACCTCTGGTCTCCCGACGAACTGGTGGTTGGATTTTTTATTAGTCTTTTCGTTGGCTTTATGAGTTCAAAAATTATTCCCAGATCAGTTGTCCGTGAGATAGCTAATCCCATAAAATGGATTTTTGCCTCAATCTACATGATCGGGCCGTTTTTTCTTTCTCTCCTCATCGCAAACAGAGAAGTCCTCTACCGGATTATAACTGGAAGAATAAAACCGGCTATTGTAAAGGTTGAGACGGGCTTAAAGAGCGAGACGGGGACGTACTTCCTTTCAAATTCCATAACCCTTTCTCCAGGCACACTGACAATGGCGGTAGATGAAGATACTCATGCTTTATATATTCACTGCCTGAACTGGGAAAAGGAAGAAGGGGAAATCGCAACTCCTAATGATGTCTCCACTTTCTCATATTTCTGGATGAAGAATATTTTTGGCTAAGAGGAAGATACTATGCAGCAGTTTTTAATAATAACAGCACTTATAATCTGTTCCCTCGTATTGTTCATGGTTATCCGTATCGCCTTCAGTAAAAATGTTCCTGAGCGGATTGTAGTGCTTGATACAATCAATACCATGGTCATTGCCCTTATGATTGTTCTCGGGGCATATACCCGAAAAGCCCTGTATATTGATATTGGTATCGTATATGGAATTATATCATTTATCGGTACATTGTATATCGCCCGCTACTTGAGGGAGGAAAGAAAATAATATGGACACGATTGTATATGTTCTTATAGTAATTGGTCTTTTTATCACGTCAATGAGTGTTGTTGGGTTGATGAGATTCCCTGATATCTATACCCGCCTTCATGCTGCGACCAAGACAACCACCTTTGGAAGTATTTTCATAGTTGCCGGTGTGATTATTGAAAATCTAATCTATATGGACCAGTCAAGCCTGGTGATTGTGATACATGCCATGCTGGCCCTGATGGTTATAATTTTTACCAATCCTATCAGTGCTCATGCTATTGCACGGGCTTCTATAATTTCAGGCATTCGTCCCTACGGAGTAAAAATAAACCAGTTTCCTCATCAGAAAAAAAGACGAAAAGAAGTTCAGCCCCTTAACGATGATCAGGATCCAAAGGAGACACAGGAATGATTACTTCTGCAATTTTTATTATACTATCAGTTATTGTTCTAGTTACGGCACTGCTCAGTCTCTATTTCAGGGACCTTCTTGCCGCTATCGTCAGTTATTCTGTCATGAGCCTGGTGCTGACGGTTATCTTT
>CAZPEK010000295.1:0-5049 GCA_964585555.1 uncultured Leptospirales bacterium
TGGGTCATCGGTTACAAAGATGGCTATTGTTGCACCCGCCTTTGGCGTAAGGGGGAACTTTTTGTGACTTAATTTCATTGTCTTTTCCTTGTTAAAATAATTGTATACTCAGATTTAAAAACATTCTGTCAAGGAGATAAACAGTGTTTCTATAAACAGAAACACTGTTTATCTGTCAATAGAATTTTTGCACTTCCTTTTACTTGGAATTGCTTTCTGGATCCCCCGGAGGGGGACTTTTGCCCTCACCCCGCCTCTGGCGCGCCCTCTCCCGTTAAGAATTGAAAAAAGGAGAGGGCTCATTGTCATAATGCCTGTTGATTTCTAGAAGAGAAGTCTATATTTTCTTTTTCCCCCTCTCTTTTTTTCCTTTTTTAGTGGGAGAGGGGGTGGCCCAAAGGGCCGGGGGTGAGGGCATTAAGTACCTTTTCAGGGATACAAAATTTCAAAAATAAATACTGGTTGACCTCTGGCTTGTTGCAGTATTAAGATACCGGTAAATTTTAGTTAAAGAATAAATCATTGAAATTTATAGCCGATTTCCATATTCACTCACACTTCTCCATTGCCACCAGCCGCAATCTGACCCCTGAACATATTGAGTACTGGGCGCGCATAAAGGGTATTAATGTTGCCGGTACCGGCGACTGTGTTCACCCCGGGTGGCTCAGGGAGCTGCGGGAAAAACTTGAGCCTGCAGAAAACGGCCTTTACCGGCTTAAAGATGAATTCAGGCTCCGTGCATCAAAAGAACTGGGTGAAGCGTCGATTCCCGGTGAGATTTATTTTATTCTTACCGGTGAAATAAGCAACATCTATAAAAAAGACGGAAAAGTCCGCAAGGTTCATAATATTTGCATATTCCCGGATTTTGATTCCGTTGTCAATCTCCAGACTTATCTTGACTCCATCGGCAATATCACCTCTGACGGTCGTCCTATTCTCGGCCTTGACTCAAAAATCCTTCTTCAGAAGACACTGGAAAGCGGTAAAAGATCATTTCTCATTCCCGCGCATATCTGGACTCCCTGGTTTTCTGTACTCGGTTCCAAGTCGGGTTTTGATACTATTGAAGAATGCTATGAAGACCTTACCAGTGAAATTTTTGCCCTTGAGACAGGCCTCTCCACAGACCCGGCAATGAACCGGACCTGTTCATTTCTCGATGGGTTTAAACTGGTTTCCAATTCTGACGCCCACAGCCCCGAAAAACTTGGCCGGGAGGCCAATCTCTTTGACTGCGAATTAAGCTACCGGGGCATCTACGAAGCACTGAAGGGAGACAATGGATTCGACGGTACCATTGAGTTTTTTCCCCAGGAGGGGAAATACCATTATGACGGTCACCGTAAGTGCGGCATCTGCTGGGATCCCTTAGAAACCCTTCACCACGGCGGGCGCTGTCCCGTCTGCGGTAAGCCGGTGACCCTCGGCGTCATGTACCGTATCGCCGAACTTGCAGATAGAAAAGATCCAACAGAGGCCCACCAGCTGCGAAATTTTTATTCCATCACCCAGCTTCCTGATCTGATTGCAGAAATCCGGGGAGTGAAGTCTTCTCGCTCAAAAGCGGTGCAAAGGGACTTTTTTCATCTTATCCGCACCCTGGGGCAGGAATTTTTTATTCTTCTTTTTGCAGACATCAGCGATATCCGTGCCGCATCAGATGAACTCATTGCCGAGGGCATCAGCCGTCTTCGTGACGGACGGGTAATAATAAACGAAGGATTTGACGGAGAATTCGGCAGGGTTCGCGTTTTTAACCAGAAAGAACTTGAAGCACAGAAAGATGGAAATCTTTTCACTTTTGATGCTGTCGAGGCCGGGGAAACCGTGAATGAGGATATCCCCCGGTACGAGACTTCTGTAAAATTTGACATCGATGAATTTAAAAAACTTGTTAGCAGCAGTAAATCAAAAACAGTGTGTGAGGAAGAAAAAGCCAATCTGACCGTGAGCTACACTTTTTCAGAAGAGCAGAATGCCGCGATAACTCATAAAAAGGGGCCTTCCATGGTTATCGCCGGACCCGGCACCGGCAAAACCCGTGTTCTTACTGAACGGATCGCCTGGCTGATTGAAAAACAAGAACAGGCCCCGGAAAAGATACTCGCCATAACTTTTTCTAACCGGGCTGCAAAAGAGATGAAAGATCGGGTATGCAGCCGCCTTTCGCCCCCCTGGCCGGAAGTAAAAACCTTTCATGCCTTTGGTCTTGAGGTGCTGAAACATCACTACCGTCATTTTAACCGGGAAAGCGATTTTCATGTTATAGACCGGGAAGAGACTGAAAAAATAATCGAAGCGCTTGTAGACAGAAAAAACCTCATTGCCTCATCAGCGGCAATGATCGAATTGGTAAAGCAGGGACAGTCTGTTTCCCCTGAACACAGGGATATTTACGACAGTTACAATGAAAGACTGAAGGCAAAAAATGCCTTTGATCTCGGTGATCTGGTCTACCTGCCGGTACTTCTATTAGAAGAAGATACTGATCTCGCCGCTCTCTATCGTGAATCCTATACCAGCATACTGGTGGATGAATACCAGGATATCAATGGCATCCAGTACCGTTTTCTCAAAGCCCTGACTGCTGAGAAAAACCCCGATCTATTCCTTATTGGTGATCCGGCACAGGCTATTTATGGATTTCGTGGTTCTTCCCTCAGCTACCTGGATAAAATTAAAAAAGATTTTCCCGGAATAAAAGAATATAACCTTTCTCAGAGCTACCGGTGTCCCGATACGGTACTTCAGGCAGGACTACAGGTAATTGCCGCCAAAAAAAAACTGGGGGGCACTGAAAAGGGAGTACGGGTTTCTATTAATAAGATGGAAACTGACCGGAGTGAAGCTGACTGGATTGGGGCAACAATAGAAAAAATGCTCGGTGGAGTTAGAAGCTACAGCATGCATACGGGAATAAGCGATGGAGAAACCAGATCCGATGATCATGGTTTTGGAGATTTCGCGGTTCTCTGCAGATCTTCTTTTATGTTCGAGCCTCTTATTGAGGCCATGAACAATCACGGTATTCCCTGCCAGGTTGTGGGGAAATCTCCCTTCTATCGGGATGAACCCTTTGCCGGTGCGATCAAACTGTTTAAAGATATCTTTTATCATACTGGTGACCACGGTTATGATGAAGAAGCAACCCGGGTATCTCAAATGATTGAAGAGGGGTACAACATTGAGTCTATTCTCGATGAAATATTAAGCGAGAAGGGGGCAGATGAGGAAGACAGAAAAAGGATCAGCAATTTTTCATTTCCCTTTAAAGATGACTACCATAACTTTTTTCAGATGATTTCACTACAGCAGGGAATAGATGATTTTGAGATAAAGGCCGATGCTGTTTCCCTCATGACCATACATGCGTCAAAGGGGCTTGAGTTTCAAAATGTTTTCATCCCCGGCATTGAAGATAATATCCTTCCCTTTCAGCTCTTCGGGGCTCTTGCCCCCCGGGAACTCAAGGAAGAAGAACGGCTTCTCTACGTCGGTATGACCCGTGCCGCAGGAGAACTTTTTCTTTCTTACACGGGAAAAAGAATGTATCGCGGCAGGGTTCTTCAGCAAAAAAAATCTTCCTTTCTCAATAAAATTGAAAAGGAGCTTTACCGTTACAGCGAGCGGGAATCCCGGGGCAAAGAATCTGAAAAGCAGCTTGATCTGTTTTTATGAGTGCCATGCTGAGAGAATCATTCATTATTGACAGTGAAGACTGTGAAGGGGATATGCTGCTGGAAGAGTATCTTCTTCTCCACAGTTCCATGCTTTTTTCAAAGAAAGCGATACGCAGGGTTGTCAAACAAAGAGGCATCCTTGTACAGGGAAAGCCTGTAAGCCGTTCGTACCGGATACGGTCGGGAGACCAGGTAGAAGTCCGCAAAAAAGAAGCTCCCCCGGGACCACCCTTTGAACTTCCCCTGCGGGTTCTCTATGAAGACTCTCATTGCGCTGTTGTTGAAAAGCCTCCTGGATTCTGTGTCAATGGTAATCTTTTTAAGACAGTTGAAAATGCCCTTGTTTTTAATCTTGAACCTTCAGACGAAAAAGGGGCTCTCCTGAAACCGAGGCCGGTACACCGCCTTGATAAGCCGACAGGCGGGCTTCTTCTTGCGGCCAAGACAAGTACCGCAATGATAAATCTATCAAGACAGTTTCAGGGGGGGGAAGTTTACAAGGCCTACGAAGCGCTGGTCTGCGGTGACCCGGGCACACAGGGAAGAGTTGACAGCCCGATTGACGGCCGGTCCGCTTCTACTGAATATTTTGCCCTCAGGCAGGTCCCCTCGCTGAAGAATGGTCAGCTTACCTGGCTCAGGCTTTTTCCAAAATCAGGAAGAATGCATCAACTGCGGCGCCACTGTGCTGAACGGGGAACTCCTGTTCATGGTGACACCCTTTACGGTGAGGAGGGAAGGGTCCTTCGGGGGAAGGGGCTTTTTCTCTGGTCAGTAATGCTCTCGTTCAGGCATCCTCACGAAGGGCATCATGTCGTTATAAAGATAAAGCCCCCGGAGAAATTTACAACAATGATGGAAAGGGAAGAGCGCCGTTATAAGAAATATAATTGACGTCTTCTGCCTGTGCAGTTACAAATATAAAAAAGCATTTTTTTTGGTTAAAGGAATTTTAAAGAAAATAACCGGAGGTTCTTAATGCGCTTACTGAAAATTATACTGCTCCTGGGTCTCATTCTTTGTCTTAATGGATGTAGTAAAAAAATTATCGAAGAAAAAGAACCTAATAATTCCTTTTCCCGCGCCACATCAGTTACAGCTGGAAAAAACATCCAGGGCTACATGAATACTACAGAAGACCGTGATGTCTACCTGTTGACTGTTGAAAATACCGGAATTCTCGATATATCTCTCTCCGGACTCAAGGGAATAAATCTTGCTGTTCAGGTCTGGAAGGGGGGAGAAGAGCCGGTGATGGTAAAAAGCATTGATGACAGCAGAAAGTCCTCTCCCGAAAGAATGGTCAATCTGAAAGTTGATTTTGGCAGCTGGTATATTGTAATACTCCATGGTGAACGTGATC
>CAZPEK010000296.1:0-5039 GCA_964585555.1 uncultured Leptospirales bacterium
ACCTCCGACCACATGACCCCCAGTCATGTGCGCTACCTGACTGCGCTACGCCCCGGTGTCTTGACGACGAAGAACAATAAAGCCTACCAGACTCTCACTGTAAAGAAAAAAACTACGGGCAGGGAAATTTTTTTAAGCCCGCCAGCAAGGGGAGAGGCAGTGAATTGTAATAGAAACTATATTGCATCCTCAAAAAAAGCCGCAATCTTCTCAGCGGTCTTTTTCCCGATACCGGTCACCGCTGTCAGTTCTTCAACTGTGGCGGTCCGAACTGCCTCAAGGGATTTAAAGTGCTCAAGAAGAGCCTTCCGAGCCTCGTAGCCGATACCGGGAATATCATCTAAGAGTGAACCGGTGAGTTTTTTGTCCCTGATTTTTCGGTGATAGGTTATGGCAAAGCGGTGAGCCTCATCCCGCAGTCCCTGGAGAATCTTTAGTGACGGTGAATCCTTTGGTATAACCAGGGGCGGCTCTTTAGGATCAAAGAAGACCTCTTCAAGGCGTTTTGCCAGGGAGATGATCACCATGTGGGCATCAAAGTTCGCCGCTGCCTCTTTTGCCCTTGAAAGCTGGGTTGGTCCGCCGTCTATTACCATGATGTCGGGCATTGGCAGGTCTTCATTGACCAGGTGCTGTATCCGTCTTGAGACCGCTTCATGGATCATGCCCGGATCATTGGCCTCATCATAGCCCCGTATCTTAAAGCGTCGGTACCTGCTCTTATCAGGCTCTCCGTTTTTAAAGGTAACCATTGAGGCTACTGAATTGGTCCCCTGAAGATTCGATATATCAAAGCAGACAATTTCTTCCGGCCTTTTTGATAGGCCGAAAAACTTTTGTAGTTCATCAAGGCCCTCTTCAAGGTTTTTGAAAAATTTTGCCGCCTCACGGTCAGCCATCAGGGCTTCAATGTTGCGGGTTATCAGGTTGAGAATACTCCGGTCTTCTGCGGTGGCGGGGCGGGATATTTTTACTTTTCGTGCCGACTTTTCAGAGAGGTAGCCCTCAAGTATCTCCCGGTCGGCAATGGAATAATCGGTTATAATACGGTCGGGGATTTCGCCCTCCTGGTAATATTCAAGGAGAAAAGATCGTATGATATCTTTTTTCTCCACAAGGTCAGCGTTTTCAAAGACATGGATCTTTCTTCCCCCCAATACCCCTTTTCTGAATTCAAAAAGTACCAGAAGAGCTTCGGATCCCTGGATATCAACATTGAGATAATCATGGTTCATGCCAAAAGAGACAGCTACATTCTGGGTCTCGGTGGTTTTTTGTATGTCAAATATAATGTCCCGTAACGCCGCGGCTTTTTCAAAGTTCATTGACTTGCTGTATTGTTCCATTCTCAGCTTCAGGTCTTCAAGGGCCGGTGTGATGTCGCCTTCAAGAAAGTGAATAGCGTTGAGAACAAGGCTGCGGTATTCTTCACGATCTATATCACCGGTGCAGACGCCACTGCATTTTTTCATCTGATGATTGAGACAGGGACGCTCTCCTTTTTTAAGGGGCAGATCTCTCTTACAGGTCTTCAGCTTAAAGATGCTGTTGGCCGTATTAACCATGCTGCGTGCGGCACGGGCATCGGTGAAGGGGCCAAAGTATTTACTCTTAGTGGTGCGAATATTGCGGGTATAAATTACCCGGGGGTAATTTTCACCAAGGGTGACGGCAATGTAGGGATAGCGTTTATCATCCTTGAGGCGGATGTTAAAGCGGGGCTTATGTTTTTTTATAAGGGTGTTCTCAAGAAGCAGGGCTTCCATCTCGGTATCGGTGACAATGTACTCAATGTCCCTGATACGCTTTACGAGAACCGTTGTTTTGGGGTCATGGTCTTTTTTTTGAAAATACGATGAGACCCTTTTCTTGAGGGAAGTCGCCTTCCCGATGTATATAATTTTTTTGTCCCTGTCCTTCATCAGGTAGACTCCCGGTACAGAAGGAAGAGTTGAAAGAATTTGTTTTATGTGTTCTTCAGGAAGCATTGTTTTCAATGAGACGGTTTACCCTTTCTATATACTGTCCGGTCATTTCATGGTTCGGATTGATCTCCCGTGCCTTTGTGAACATGGCGAGAGATGCGGGGTAGTTTTTTTGTTTGGCCCTGGTTACTCCAAGGTTGAAGTAACTACCGAAACTGTTTGTTCGATGGTTAATAATAAATTCAAAGCAGGTGACCGCGGCAGGAAGATTGTTCTGTTTTAAAAAAATGACTCCCTGGCTGAAGAGACTATCGATAATGGCGCTGCTCTGGTCTTCGGGAGGAATTACTTCCTGTCCCATATCCTTTTCTTTTAAATCTCGCATTTCTTCTATAAGTGTATTAAATGAACGGGCAAGTTCATCAAGTTCACCATCGGCAACCCTGTTGATGTTGATATCGAGATTGCCTTCCGCAGCCATTTGCATGTAGCGGGAAAGATTCGATACCAGTGAAGAGTAGTTTCTCGTAAAAAGAAAAAGCAATACTCCAAATGCTATAACCAGGAGGGTGCTCGAAACGACCAGAATGCTGCGGTTTGTGCTGATGGCCCCGTTAAGAGAATCTATTGATGAGCGCGCTGTAGCTGCAGAGATAAAAAACTGAAGGACAAGGTTTTTCTTCCCGACCCGGTAAGGCTGATATACAACCTGCCATGTGTATTTGTTTTTACTGTAAAGGGTCGGGTCTGCAATGCCGTAGAGTTGTCCCTTTTTCAGGTAATCAATGCTCTGCCTGTCCTGAATAGCGGTCCCTTCGGAAAGATCAATTCTAAGATTTTCGGAGAGAGGAAGTTTTTTCTTTAAGGTGAAAAAATTATCATCAGAAGATTTTTTTAAAATCATCAGGTAGAGAAAATCCGGCATTTCAGCAGTTATGCGCTTAACCGCCTTCGATAGTGCTGACGGGGAAGGGGTGACTCCCCTGATCCGGAGGCGTTCCATAACAAGACGGCTCTGTTCAATTATCAATTCATGGTGCCTTTCCATAACCCGGCTGCGGTAAGCACTGGTTACTTCACCGGTAATGCGGTAAAACAAGATGGCTGTAACAAGAATCAGCAGTCCGAAAATAACTGCCATTGCCAGGGGAAACCGGCCTGAAAAGGATATACCTGATGTTTTCAATGAAATCTCCAGTCATTGTTTTTCAGATAGTGTTTAAGAGCACGTTGTATCTGAAATGCATTAAGGTGTTAGTCAGGTAGGTTTACAAAAAAGTTCTATTTTGTCAATTGAAAATAGATAAGATTTTTCCGGGGCAGAGAGTCCTGTTTTCTGCCCCGAAAGATTAATGGGGAAAGTTAATTCAGCCCCTGCTGTTGGTCCACTTGTTGAGTTTATAGGTTTCTATTTTCAAATAGAGAGGACGTATCATGGGGAGAAACCGGTTTAGTGTCATCATTGAAAGAAAGAGAAAAGAAGGGAAAACAGATTTTTTGTTTTTAATGATACCCCTGACAATGGAACGGGCAACATGTTCCGGAGACTGCACCGGCCATGCGACAGGAGTGGTATCATCTGCAGCAACTTTAAAAAATTCAGTTTTTGTAGCAATTGGATATACCAGTGTCAGTGATTTTTTATCAACAAGCTCAGTTCTATAGGCGCTGGCGAATGAATCGAGTGCGGCCTTTGTTGATGAATAAAGGGCATATCCGGGAAGAGCCCACTTGCCCATGGCAGATGCAGTGATAACAGTGCGGTGTTCCCTGTCCCCGTTGAGTTCTTTCATTTTTAGCGCCCCATAGACGGGGGCCATAAAGTTCACCTGGTAGATTTTTTCTATATGCTTCCAGTCTGCTTTATTAATCTTTTCATAATAGGCGAATCCCGCATTGGCGATAAGCAGATCGACCTGTCCCATTCTTTTGATTGCTTCCTTGAAGAGTCGGTCAATGTTATTTTGCTGGCTAACATCACAGGCAATGGCATGGCAGGTGTCTCCTGTGTCCACTGCTTCCGGATCAAGGTCACCCACAAAAATTTCAGTATTGTATTTTTTTAATTCCGCAAGCACTGCTTTGCCTATTCCGGAAGATGCGCCAGTCAGTAGTATTTTTTTGCCATCTAAATTCATTTGTTACCTCTCACTTTTGGTATTCTGCAGCCTGTTTGTGAACGAAAGACACTGGAAATTCTATATCAAAGTTTTCAACAGCTGTTACTGCTATTGGACGCTGTGAGCATATTTTAGGAAAGAAATCTTCATTGCAGGAAATTGATTCAAGTTTCGCTATTCGTCCGCGGCCCTTTCCATTAAACTGGGTGAAATAGATGTTTTCACTTTCGTCAACTTTTTGAACCAGGGCGTTGGAAATATACCGTGTACTGATTTTAAAGTTAAAGGCTTTTTTCTTAATTGTTATGTCAAAAAAAGGTACTCCATCTTTGCTGACTATAATTCGTTCTCTTTTCTTCCCCAGGGGAATTGTTTTGAAATCGGCATGTTCTTTTGGAATGCCCCAGTTTCGGCGTCCGTTTACAACACTTTCCATGGTTGAAACGTATATTTTGGTAATTGAATAAAATTTTTTGTAAAGGTACTTGAATTCTCCCGGGATAAAAAGAAGCTCACGATAGGGGCCTGCGTCAGATTCATGATAGTCAACCAGCATGATGGTACCAAAACCTGAAAATGGCTCATCGGTAAGGGGAATTTTAAAATAGGGGTTATCTTTGTATTCCTTTGGGAATTTATATAAAAATATATAGCCGTTTCCCTGGAGTTTCCAGGGGGCCGGGAAAAGTTTTGTCACGCTTATACTCCATGTTTTATATATTTTAAAACCATGTTCAATCTAATTATCATCATTATGCTTTTCAAGTAAAAAATTTGCGTTTTGCAAAAAAATACTTGCAAATTGCAGTAATATCGCTAGTTTGTTAACATGGTGAATATAAATGGTTGAAGCGGATGAAAACAGCCGTGAAAAAAAAATATCACGGGAAGAACTGGAAAACCTTCTTTTTAATATTCTTCGAACCTTTTATCAGTTTGAGAGAATTGAAGTTTCTACCTTTGATCTTTCTTATGATATGATCTATATTCTTAA
>CAZPEK010000297.1:0-5036 GCA_964585555.1 uncultured Leptospirales bacterium
ATGAATTTGAGGCTATAGAAAAGAAATTTAAGAATTTCAAGTTTAATGTAGCCCTGTCTGAAGTTACCCCTGAATCCCAGTGGGATGGCTATACCGGTTTTATTCACCAGGTGGTATTTGAAAAATATCTAAAAGATCATCCCGCCCCAGAAGACATTGAATATTATCTTTGCGGGCCCCCGGTTATGACTGATGCTGTTGAGGCTATGCTTGACAGCATCGGGGTGGATCCTGAAATGATTATGTACGATAAGTTTTAATTAATTACAGGTAAAGAGGAGATGCTGAGGTCAGCACTTCCTTTTCAAATTTTAAAAACCCGGTGAAGCCGGGTTTTTTTGTCTCTGTCTCCTGGTTGACATTATACAGAAATGGGGTATACTTAATCAGGTAGATATGTATAATGAATCCTGTTGATGCAAAGAATGTTTTGATCAGAGCCCTGGGGTATGCGGCAGTCTTTTTGATTTTTAATCTCCTGTGGTTTATTTTCGCTGACATTATCGGTGTCACATATTTCCCTGGCACAAATGCCGATACCGGTTTTCTTTCCCTGAAAGAATGGCTTAATGTCAGTTTCACCTCTTTTATGC
This sequence comes from uncultured Leptospirales bacterium, assembly GCA_964585555.1. GTDB lineage: Bacteria > Spirochaetota > UBA4802 > UBA4802 > UBA5550 > CAZHNW01. Next base: position 594 of record CAZPEK010000297.1, read on the forward strand.
TCTTTCTGTTTGTTTACCGTTCAATTCGCAAGGACAGGAAAAAAAGTAATATACTGGAGTTAAGTCTTAATGAACTGAGGGGTTTCCTGGATGAAAAAAACATTCTTTTGCGGGAAGTGCATCACCGGGTAAAAAACAATCTGCAGATTGTCTCTTCAATTCTAAGCCTTCAGTCAGACCAGGCAAAAAATACAGAAGATGCGGAGCTTTTTGAGAGTACACAGAATAGAATAATCGCCATGTCAATTATTCACGATAAGCTTTATGAGACGGGGAACAGTACGGCAATTAATATGCATGATTATATACATGAATTTGTCCACAGCCAGGCTATTCATCGTCTCAGAAAGAGAAATATTCATATCGATAATATTGCTGAACCGGTTATTTTGCATGTTGATTCCGCAATACCCTGCGGGCTGATAATTAATGAATTGATGAACAATGCGCTCCATCATGCATATCCCCCTGGTGGTATGGGAAAAATTTCTATTAACTGTTTTCAGGAAAAGGATCAGACTGTTCTGAGAATACATGATAACGGAACCTGCTCATGTAACCCGGACGCGAATAATACTGACGGGTCCCTCGGCCTGCAGCTGGTTTCACTGCTGGTGAAACAGCTGGGCGGTTTGATGGAAGTGAATATTGAGTCTGGTACTGCGGTGACTGTCAGGTTTCCCGCCCATGAACAGTAACAGGCGGGAAAGATTATTAAAATCAGGAGATTATTTTTTTAGAAGAAAGGCAGTGTAATGGTCAGCCGATTCACGGGGCCGTTCAAGCATAGGTATGTGCCCGCAGCTTTCCATGATAACCAGCTTTGAATTTGGCAGATTTTTATCAAAGATATAGGCACCTGAAACATCAAGAATACGGTCATTTCTTCCCCAGAGAACCAGTGTCGGGACAGTAATTTTTTTAAGGTGTGGTTCAAGGGAAGCAATGTTATTTTTTATTTGTGCAAAGATGTAATTGTTTTGCCCGGTTTTTTCAAGATTTTTTTCTCCCAGGTAGAGGGCAACTGGTCCTGAGATGAAGGGTGGGGTAACAAAAACAAATTCCATCATTTTTTTAAAGTCCTCAGGTTTGTTGACCACAAGAATGTTTTTCCCCTGTTCCGTCAGAAGCACAAACTCACTTTTTTTGCTGCTTTTAATGCCCGCAGCGTCAAAGAGTCCAAGGCTTAGAAGATAATCAGGATACTGAAGAGCGACAGCTCCGGCAATGGCTCCCCCCATTGAGTTTCCGGCAATATGAAACTTTTTAATATTCAGGGCATCGGCAAGCTTTTTAATCCTTTCCGCCTGTTTTTTAATGGTATAGTCCCCGTTTTTTTTGAAGGTACTTTCTCCAAAACCCGCGTCATCAGGAATAATAAGCCGGTAGTTATCAGGCAGGTAACGGGCAAAGCGGGTCCAGTTGTCCTTATCGCCGTTAAAACCGTGGATAAGAAGAATGGCCTCTCCGGTACCCCTTTCAAGGTAGGTGATAGTGTGATCGTCAATCAGTATTGATTTTTTTTCCAGACCGGCGCGCCATCGTTCAAGAGAGACCATGGTGTTGTAGGTAAACCCAGGTGCGGCAAAGTAGAGAATGACATTAAGAAGAATAAGAATACCAAGAGCGTAGAGAATTTTTTTTAACATGATGTCTCCCCGGATAGCGGCTCATCCTTTTTTTTACTGCCTGCATGTATACACCATTTAGCTGGGGAAAAGCAAGAAAAATATATTAATTTAATATTTTAGATAAAAACTTCCCGGGGTTTGCTCCCCTGCTGGGGGCCGACATAACCCCGGTCTTCCATAAGCTCTATGATGCGGGCGGCACGGTTGTACCCGATGCTGAGGCGGCGCTGCAGGTAAGATGCCGAAGCTTTACGGCTCTCTTCTATTATTTTCAGAGCCTCTACAAAGAGTTCATCATCATCACTTTCGCCGGTTCGTTCACGCTCCTGCTCTGCTGCATCGAAGAGGCTCTGCTCAATATCAATAAATTTAGGCTCTCCCAGGTTCTCAAGGTGTTCGACGATTTTTCCAATTTCATCCTCTGAAATAAAGGCTCCCTGGATACGAATCGGGTACGAGCTCATGGGTGACTGGTAGAGCATATCTCCCCTGCCGAGAAGTTTTTCCGCTCCGTTCTGGTCGATGATGGTCCGTGAATCGGTTTTTTGGGCCACCTGAAAGGCGATTCGGGCGGGGAAGTTTGCCTTGATGATTCCGGTAATAACATCCACGGAAGGACGCTGGGTTGCAAGCACCAGGTGGATTCCAACAGCACGGGCCTTCTGGGCAATTCGCGTAATATATCCTTCTATCTCCTTTGGGGCAACCATCATCAGGTCGGCAAGCTCATCGATTATCGTTACGATGTAGGGAAGGTGTTCTCCCCCGCAGTTTTCTATTTCAACTTTTTCATTGTACCGCTCGATGTCCCTGGTATTCATGGAAGAGAGAAGGCGGTAGCGCCGTTCCATCTCGTAGATGGCCCACTTCAGGGCATTAGGCGCAACAGCGGGTTCGGTAATAACCGGCGTTAATAAATGGGGAAGTCCGTTGTAGAGCTGCAGTTCAACCATTTTCGGGTCGACCATGATGAAGCGGACATAATTAGGATCATAGTTATAAATGAGACTTGAAATGATGGTATTGACACAGACCGATTTACCGCTTCCTGTTGCCCCTGCAATAAGCAGGTGGGGAAGTCGTTTCAGGTCAAGGGTAATCACCTTGCCAAGGATATCCTTGCCAAGGGCAACTTTCAGGGCGCCTGAGCGTTCCCGGTAATCGTCAGACTTGATGAGATCACCCAGGGTAACATCTTCACGGTCAGTGTTGGGAATCTCAATACCAATGGCGCTTTTCCCCGGGATAGGGGCGACAATTCTGACCCGTGATGCCGCAAGGGCCATGGCGATATCATCGGAAAGGGAAACGATCCGGTTAACCTTGATTCCCGGGGCAATTTGCATTTCATACAGTGTAATAACAGGGCCCCGGTTGACATTGGTTACCCGTGACTCAATACCGAATTCATTAAGGGTGTTTACCAGCAGGTGGCTGTTTTTCCTGACTTCATTTTTCCAGCTTTCCGTATCCGGGGGGGCAGAGGAGTTGAGAAACATGGTGGGTACTGAATAATTCTGGCTGATATCTATTTCCATGAAAACAAGTTTTTCTTTACGGGCATAGTCTTCAACTTCATCGTTCTCTTCGGGTATTGCAGTTTTTGCAGTGGTAATGCCGGCTGAGGGTATTGCTTCTTTAATGGTTTCTTCCGTCTCAACGGCGTCAAGGCCGTAGATCCGATTGTGCTGAATTTTTTCCTCTGATGCCGGCTTATCCCCGTAGCTTGAAATAATTATATTTTCAAAGACCTCGGTATCGGCGGGGGCGAAGCCATCCGGGGCGGTTCCTTCCTGCAGAGAATCTTTTAAATCAGCTTCATCTTCACTGTCGGCACAGGATGTATCCCCGGGGTTCGAAATAAAATCCGCATCATAAATCGTATCATTTTTTTCAGGGGTGGGGAAGTCAGAGGCATTTTTCGAAAAGGGATCGGTCGATTCATCAAAGGGCTTTGACGAGAAATGCTCTAGGCGCTCATTGATTGTTTCTCGGGACGTCTCTCCGAGGGAAGAGTCGCTGGTTGCAAGGGGAACTGACATCTCAAGGTACTTGACTTCGGATTTCGGTCCCTTCTGCTGTTCAAGGCCGTCGTAGATCCGAATAGTCTTTCGGGTTATCCACGGCTCTTTTTTCTTTTTTTTCTTTTCAATAGTTTCACCAATGGTATTAAGGGGCACGTTTTCCCTCGGGGTGTTTTTCAGTTTTTCTCCCAGGGTTTTAAACTTCCCCCTGAAATAATCTCCCTTTTCAGCCTGGGCGAGTAATGATGAAAGTGAAAAGATACCAAGAAGAATCATGCCTGCAAGGTTCAACATGGCGATGACAAGGTAGGCTCCCACCTTTCCGAGAAACATTGAAAGAAAATAATAGACATAATAGCCGATAAAGCCGCCGCTGCTGTGCACGGTGCCCGAAGAGAAAACCGCTGCCAGCGAGGAGAGGGTAATGGCCAGAAAAAGAAGGGAAGAAATACGCTCCATGACGGGGAGAACAGATCCTTTGCTGATAATGGCCCAGCCGGCAAGGGCGGTAATTACGACAATAATATATGAGGCAACACCAAAGGCTGAACGGAGAAGCCATCCAAGCCAGGCGCCGAGGGGGCCAATAAGGTTATGGACGGGGCTGTTTTCTCTCATGAGGAGATAGTCACCCTGGTGAAAGGTGACGAGAGATAAGAATATAATAAGTGAAATGAGAACCAGGATAATTCCGCTGATTTCCTGGTACCGTCTGTCCCTAAACATGGTGCCTCCAGTAACCTGGGGCCTGATCAGATCTTTACAGGTGAGGGACAATAAGGCCGGTG